>JAJDAI010001049.1 GCA_029261955.1 Deltaproteobacteria bacterium
CCCCGCTGGTGCTGTCGGTGCACACGATCGTTTCGTTCGACTTCGCGACCTCGCAGGTCCCGGGTTGGCACACCACGATCTTCCCGCCCTACTTCGTCGCCGGCGCTGTGTTCAGTGGCTTCGGCATGGTGATGACCTTGATGGTCCCGAGCCGCGAGATCTTCGGGCTCAAGAACCTCATCACCATCCGACACCTCGAGAACATGTCGAAGATCATCCTGCTTACGGGCTCGATGGTCGGATACGCGTACATCATGGAGTTCTTCATCGCCTGGTACAGCCAGAACCCGATGGAGTCCTTCGCGTTCATCAACCGCGCGTTTGGCCCCTACGCCTGGGCCTACTGGATCATGTTCAGCTGCAACGTGATCACGCCGCAGCTCTTCTGGATCAAGAAGATCCGCACGACCCCCTGGATCATGTGGGTGGTCTCCATCTTCGTGAACATCGGCATGTGGTTCGAGCGCTTCGTCATCACGGTGACGTCGCTGGCCAACGACTTCATGCCGTCGTCGTGGGACTACTACAGCCCCACCATCTGGGACGTGGGCTGCCTCGTCGGCTCCTTCGGCCTCTTCTTCACGCTCTACACGATCTTCATCCGCTTCCTGCCGCAGATCGCCATCGCTGAGGTGAAGGCCGTGCTGCCCGAGGCGGACCCCCACTTCGAAGGCTACGAGGGAGCGCACTGATGGGCCGCACCTACGGATACCTGGCCGAGTTCAGCAACCCCGGGACGCTGTACCGCGCCTGTGAGCGGGTTCGGGACGCCGGCTACCGCGACTGGGACTCCTTCACGCCCTTCCCGGTGCACGGCATCGAGAAGGCCATGGGCTTCAGCTGGTCCAAGGTCCCCTGGATCTCGCTGGTCTTCGGGCTGAGCGGCGCGGCCGCGGCCTTCGCCGGGCAGGTGTGGGTCTCGACGGTGGCTTCGCCGCTCGTCATCTCCGCCAAGCCGCTGCTGAGCTGGCAGGCCTACATCCCGGTCACCTTCGAGGTGGGCGTGCTTGCGACGGCCATCGGCACGCTGCTGGGGATGTTCATCCTCAACGGCCTGCCCCGCCTGAACCACCCGCTGTTCACGAGCACCGCGTTTGAGCGCTGCTCCGACGACGCCTTCTTCATCGGCATCGAAGCGACGGACGCGAAGTTCGACGCGGAAGCTACGAAGGCGTTCCTGGAAGAGATCGGCGCCACCCACATCGAGATGGTGGAGGAGTAAGCAGATGCTTCGTTTCCGCCTCGCATGGCTCCTCATCCTCGCGTTCGCCCTCACGGGTTGCCGCGGGCAGGTGAGCAAGAGCGCGCCCATCCACCCCAACTGGAACATGGACCAGACGGTGCGCATCGATGCGCAGGAGCCGTCGGCCTTCTTCGCGGACGGACGCGGCAACCGCGTCTACCCCGAGGGCACGGTCCCCAGCGCCAACCTGCGCGGTGAAACGCGTCCCTGCACGCTGCCCGAGTCCAACCCGGCGTTCTGCCAGGGCAAGGACGAGGCAGGGGAGTGGCTCAACGGCGTACCCTCCGAGGTCCAGGTCGACGCGGCCCTGATGGACCGTGGCCACGAGCGCTACGACATCTACTGCTCGCCCTGCCACGACCGCACCGCCCGCGGTGACGGCATGGTCGCGCGGCGCGGCCTCGTGCCGCCGACGCTGCACAACGACGCGCAGCGCACCAAGCCGCTGGGTCAGCTCTACAACACGATCACCAACGGCGGTCCGATCATGCCGGCCTACGCGTCGCAGATTCCGGTCGAAGACCGCTGGGCCATCACCGCATACGTGCGGGCCCTCCAGATCAGCCAGCACGCCGACCTCGCGCTCGTCCCTGCGGACGCCGCGAAGAAGCAGGGGTGGAAGTAGCCATGGGTCATCACCACGAGCCCCCGGCCGAGAGCCTCCAGATTCCGGACGGACATGTCTGGACCAAGATCCCGCTGCTCGGTGCCGCGCTCGCGGTGCTCGGCATCGCGGGGAGCTGGTTCACGGCGGGCGACAGCCATGAGTTCGCGTTCAGCTACCTGACCGCGGCCCTCTATGTGCTGACGCTGAGCCTCGGCTGCCTCTTCTTCGTCCTGATCCAGCACGCCGCGCGCGCTGGCTGGTCGGTCACCGTTCGCCGCACTGCGGAGAGCCTGGCGTCCAACCTGCCCTGGATCATGCTGCTCCTGCTGCCGATCTTCTTCTTCCGCCACGACCTCTACCACCACTGGATGGGTGCGCAGGCGGCGGACGATCCCATCCTGGTCGGCAAGTCGGCCTTCCTGAACGAGGGCTTCTGGTCGGCGCGTTTCGCCGTCTACCTCGTGGTCTGGTCCTTCCTGGGCTGGTGGTTCCACCGCACCTCGGTGGCGCAGGACGAGAGCAAGGCGGTCGGCGCGACCTACAAGCTCGAGAAGGGCGCGTACCTCTCGATCCCCGTGTTCGCGATCACCATCACCTTCGCGGCGATGGACTGGGGCATGAGCCTCGACCCGCACTGGTTCAGCACCATGTGGGGCGTCTACATCTTCGCCGGCAGCGTCGTCTCGGGCTTCGCGCTCATGGGCATCACCACCGTGCTGATGCTGCGCTCGGGCCTGCTGAAGGGCTGGGTCAACGTCGAGCACCTGCACGACCTGGGCAAGCTGACCTTCGCCTTCACGATCTTCTGGACCTACATCGCGTTCAGCCAGTACTTCCTCATCTGGTACGCGAACCTGCCGGAAGAGACCATGTGGTACATGCACCGCGGCGACTCCTGGGAGACGCTCGGCATCATGCTGATGGCCGGTCACTTCGTGATCCCCTTCTTCTTCCTGATCCCTCGGACCATGAAGCGGAACCCCGTGACCCTGGGCCTCGCCTGCGTCTGGATCCTGGGGATGCACTTCCTCGACCTCTACTACATCGTGATGCCGGCCAGCCCCCAGGGGCACCACGGCTTCCACCTGTCGGTGTCCGACCTGCTCCTCTGGATCGGGCTCGTGGGCATCTTCATCGGCCTCGGGGCCTGGAAGATGCGCAAGAACAGCCTCGTCGCCATCGGCGACCCGCGCCTCGGCGAGTCGCTCGCCCACGTGAACTTCTAAGGGGACTGACGTGAGCTCCCACGACCTCAACGAACACGACCCGGGCCTCGCGCCCGAGCCCGACAAGTCCCCGCCGGGGACGCTCCTCATCGTCATCGTGGCCACGCTGCTGCTGATGGTGGTGGCCATCGTCGGCCTCATCCCGATCGTCTCGGCCCAGACCGACAAGCTCGACTTCGAGAAGAACCGCTCGGTGATGAGCGGCGAGCTCGCCGAGCTGCAGGCCGCCGAGGACGCGGCCCTCACGGGCTACGCCAAGAACGACGACGGCAGCTACTCCATCCCCGTGGCGGTCGCCAAGGAGATGGTCGCCGGCAAGCCCGGCCTGCTGACCGACGCCTTCGGTGCGCCGGCCGCCCCCGCCGCGGTGGCGGTGGTCGAGGGCGTGGACGCCGAGCTCGCTGCCGCGGGCCAGGCGCTCTACACCGGCAAGATCTGCATGACCTGCCACAGCCTGGACGGCGCCAAGGGCGTGGGCCCGTCGTTCAAGGGCCTCTTCGGCCGCGAGGAGACCCTCTCGGACGGCACGACGGTCGTCGTGGACGAGGCCTACCTCACCGAGTCGATCCTGACGCCGAACGCCAAGGTCGTGCAGGGCTTCCCGCCCGCGATGCCGCCGATGGTCACCGAGCAGGCCGACGTCGACGCGCTGATCGCCTACATCAAGACCCTCTAGCAATCAGATCGCTCGGGAGCGCACTCTGTGCGTTTCCGCACCAGTTTGCCTTCTGGCACACACATGAGCGATATCATTGACGAATTGGACTAGGTTCCCTTTTCTGTGAAGTTTTGCCTGCCCGCCCTGCTCCTCTCCCTGCTCGCTGCCTCTCCGGCGGTGGCGAAGGAGTACGTGCCCGTGGCGCTGCAGCAGATCACGGTCCAGGAGCACCTCGGCGGTGTGGTGGACCGGAGCCTGCGCTTCACGGACCACGAGGGCGTCGAGCAGAGCCTCGGCGAGCTGATGGGCGGCGACAAGCCCGT
>JAJDAI010001050.1 GCA_029261955.1 Deltaproteobacteria bacterium
GCGGCTTCGGCGGCGCCGAGCTGGTCGGCTGGGTGCGTGGCGGGGTGGACTCGCGGGTGGAGCTCGGCGGGCGCTTCTTCAGCCACAGCTTCAACACCTTCGGGGCCCAGCTGGACGTGCGCGTGCAGATCATCCGCGGTCCCGTGGACCTGACCCTGGACCTCGGCTTGATGGGCGGCGGCTGCTGCGGCGCGGCGGCGAAGTGGAACATGCTCGGCGGCGCGCTCGGCCTCGACGGCGGCTTCTCCTTCGGCAAGCGGCTCGGCGGCGTCTGGGGCCCGAGCATCTACGTGGCCCCTCACGTCCAGGGCTCGTGGACGGTCCCGGTGCAGCAGAGCTGGCCCGTCCAGCTCTTCATCCCCGTGGGCGTCGACGTGCCCCTGGGCAGGAGCCCCGTGTCCCTGCGCGCCGAGTTCATCACCGTCGGCCTCTTCCAGGAGGAGGGCCCGCACCAGTGGCGCGTGGGCGGCGGGCTGGCCTTCGCGGTGAAGGGCCCGGCGAAGCCCAAGAAGAAGGCGAAGAAGACGAAAGCCAGCGACGCGGACGAGCTGGAGGCCTACCGTCGCCGCCTCGGCCTGCCCCCCGGTGAGGCCCGCTGACATTGCGGTTTGCGCAGTCGTTGCTACGTTCGATGGCAGCACCTCCCCGGAGCGAACCTGCAGACAGTTCACGGCAACATCCAGGGCCTCAAGCCCTCTGAGCTCAAGGCCCTCTCGGCCCTCTACCGGCGCCGCCTGCGCCCCGACCAGATCATCAGCCCCGAGCTGGCTCGGAACCTCTGTCAGCTCAGCCTCGAGACGAGCCGCAAGATCGGCGTGATGGTCGATCGCCGGGGCGCGGTCACCCACGCGATCGTCGGGGAACGGGACACGCTGTTCCTGCCGGAGCTGGGCCGGTCCCGCGCCGGCTCGCGCCGCTTCCGTGGCCTGCGCCTGCTCGCCACGAACCTCATGGACACGGGCCTCACCCGGGACGAGCTGACGGACCTGTCGCTGCTGCGCCTCGACCTCGTCGCCAGCGTGAGCGTGGGCGACGGCGGCCTGCCCGGGCTCGTCGAGTACGCCACCCTGCTGCCGCCCTCGGCCCTGCCGGCGGAGGAGGACGGGGAGCGGCATCCCTGGCGCAAGGAGGGCCCGCTCCGCGTCCACCAGATCTCCGAGGACTTCAACGAGCTCATCACCGCCCTCGAAGGCGAGTTCGGCGCCAGTGAGTCCAAGGCGAACGACGACGGGCGCCCGCGCACGATCCTCGTGGGGGTCGAACAACGCGGGGACCGGGGCATCGATCGCCGGATGAACGAACTCGCCCGCCTCGCCGACACGGCCGGGCTGAACGTCATCGACCGGCTCGTCCAGCGGCGCGCGAAGGTCGACCCGCGCACCCTGATCGGCAAGGGCAAGCTCGAAGACCTGCTCGTGCGCTCGATGTACCTCGAGGCCGATCTGCTCGTGTTCGACCGGGACCTGAACCCGTCCCAGGGCCGGACCATCGGCGACCGCACCGAGCTGAAGGTGCTCGACCGCACCCAGCTCATCCTCGACATCTTCGCGCAGCACGCCCTCAGCCGGGACGGCCGCCTCCAGGTCGAGCTGGCCCAGCTGAAGTACCTGCTGCCCCGCCTCCACCAGATGCAGGCCTCGCTCTCGCGCCTGACCGGTGGCATCGGCGGCCGCGGTCCGGGTGAGACGAAGCTGGAGATCCACAGCCGCCGCGCCCGCGATCGCATCACGCGCCTGACGAAGCAGCTCAAGGAGCTGGGCCGCAAGCGCGAGCTCCGCCGGGCCCAGCGGAAGCGGGCGGGGGTGCCGGTGGCCGCCCTCATCGGCTACACGAACGCGGGCAAGTCGACCCTGCTCAACGCGCTGACCAAGAGCACCGTGCTGGCCGAGGACAAGCTGTTCGCGACCCTGGACACCACGTCCCGCCGCATGCGCTTCCCCGACGCCCGCGAGGTGGTGATCACCGACACGGTCGGCTTCATCGAGCACCTGCCGAAGGACCTCGTCCAGGCCTTCAAGGCGACGCTCGAGGAGCTGGACGACGCCGATCTGCTCCTGCACGTGCTCGACGGCTCGGACCCCGATCTCGAGCTGCACACGCGCGTCGTGCACGAGGTCGTGCAGGACCTGGGCCTCGAAGCCCTGCCCGTGCTGACGATCCTCAACAAGTGCGACGCCGTGGACCCCGAAGCGCTCGACGCGCTCTGCGCGCAGACGGGCGGCATCCCCGTGTCCGCCCTGAAGCGCGAGGGCCTCAAGGGCCTGATGGAGCGCATCGAGCAGGGCCTCTGGCGCGAGGGCCACGGCGATCTTCGGTCCGCCTGGCAGACCGAGGCGACCGCCGATGCGTAAGATGCGCCCATGACGGTCTGGGACGAAGACGTCGACGCAGATGCGATGCGAGCCCGAGCAGGCGCCGCGCGGCTCTACAAGCGCGCGTACTGGTTCGTGGTCACCGCGATGGTGGGCCTGGGGAGCGCTTCCTCGATCGTCTTCTGGCTCTGGCGCGACTGGAAGCTCGGCTACAACGTGCACCCGGCTCCCTGGGAGCCCTTCGTCGTGTTCTTCCTCGGCGGCGTGACGGCAATGGGCCTGGCCCTGCCCTTCGCGCACTGGTTCCGCATCCAGGCCGGCCTCGTCCTCGTGCAGCTCCGGGTCGAAGAGAACACCCGCAAGGCGACCGAGACCGCGACCATGACCCACCACAGCATCCAGGCCCTGGCGGACGCGGGCATGAGCGGTGAGTGGCGCCTCGGTGGCCCCAACGACACGACGGCCCAGCTGCACCCCGTGGACGACAGCGCCGAGTAGCCCGCTACTGGTGCACGAGCTCGAGCTTGTGCCCGTCGGGATCCCTCACGAAGGCCGCGTAGTAGCGGGTCCCGTAGTGCGGCCGCAGGCCCGGCGCGCCCTCGTCCTGCGCGCCCTGCGCCACCGCGGCGGCGTGAGCTGCATCCACCGCCGCCTGTGAGGGCGCAGCGAAGGCCAGGTGGAAGCCCGGCCCGGCGGCCAGCTGCCCCGCGTCCGCGTCCTGCTCGAACAGCGCGAGCTTGTCGTTCCCGCCGGCGGGCCCGTAGCCGAGGCCGCGGTTGTGGCGCCACAGCAGCACGACGCCGAGCGGGGCCAGGGCGGCGTCGTAGAAGGCCTGCGCGCGGTCGAGGTCGCGCACTCCGAGGGACAGGTGGCTGAGCATGCCGGAGCTTCGCGCGGGGCCCCGGCGGGGGCAAGCGGCTCAGGGCCCGAAGCGCGCGTGCAGCGCTGCCACCACCGACCAGCGAATCGGGGTGGGGGCCGCTCCGACCGCGGGCTCCAGGGGCAGATCCCAGGCGAAGAACGCGCCGCTCAGCAGCTCCAGCGTCGCTTGCTCCAGCCACTCGAGATCGGCCTGGGCGACGGGGAGCGTGGCGAGCGGCTGGTCAGCCTGTCCGAAGGCGGCGGCCTGCCCTTGCAGCGTTCGAAGGCGATCGTGCGAGCCCAGGCCCGGCAGGCAGCGGCTCAGGGCTCTGAGCTTCGAGGACGTCGGTCCCTGGAGCAGCTCCTCCAGCTCCCGGCTCAGCGCCCGCTGCACGCCGCCCGACCGCGCCGCCTCGCCCAGGGGCACCGACCGGAGCGCGAACAGGTCGATCCAGGGCTCCGGGTCACGCTCGACCGCCACCCGGCAGAGGGTCGCCGCCACCCCGTCCAGCGTCTGCAGCGCCAGGAGCAGAGCCGCCGCCCGCGTCGAGGCTCCGCGCCCCGCCTCGTCGCTGCACAAGCTCTGCACGGTCCACCACCGGTCGGCGGCACGCCAGAAGGCGCGGCTGAGCCGGTCAGGGGCAGGGGGGAGGGGCCGCTCCCCCCCGGGCGGGCTGATGCCGGATGCCTCCATCGACCGCGAAAACAGCGCCTATCTCCTCCTCAGACCCACCGGGGGACAAAGCAAGGAGTGGACCATCGGGCAGGGCGCGGCCCGGTTCGTCGAGCGCGCGTCAGCCGCGCATCAGCCTCGAAAACAGCCGATGCACCCGGCCGAGGTAGCGCCAGGTCGGGGAGTTCCAGACCTCCTCGAGCCGGTCCTGGAGCCGCGCGAGCTCCTGCCAGTAGTCCTCGAGGAAGTCGATGGGCACGCCGCCCGGGGTGCGCGTCGGATTCTCCAACCAGCGCAGCAGCGGCTGGGTCGTGGCGGCCACGGAGTAGCGTTCGCGCAGCACGGACCAGGGGCGGATGTCGCGTTGCCCGGCGCCCTGCCCGTCGGCGAGGTCGCACAGCAGCCGGGCCACCGCGTCGGCGTCGCGCACCGGCAGGCCGTAGAAGAGCGAGCAGCCGCTCAGCTCGTGGGTCAGGTCGCAGCTGTCGGTCGCGGCCACCGCCACCCCGCGTTCCAGGGCTTCGAGGATCCGCGTCCGCGCCCCGAACTCCGCCTCGTAGCAGGGCTCGTCCACGAAGAGGCAGAGGTCTGCCGAGGCGAAGATCGCCGGCAGGGTGCGCGTGGGGACCCAGCCCAGGAAGTGGAAGCGTGCGGCGTGCGGCGAGCCACCCGCGCCGCCGACGAAGCGGTGGTAGGTGCCCTCGTCGTGCCCGCGCAGCGCGCCGCCGGTGGACACGAAGTGCAGACGGGGGTCCTTGTCCATGGCCCGGAGCAGGCCGTGCAGCATCGTGCTGTCGTCGAGCCAGGTGTTGTAGCCGCCGCAGAAGAGCACGACGTAGGCGTCGTCGGGCAGGTCGGGGAAGCCGTCGGGCAGGCCCTCCCCCGGCCCGAGATCCCGGTCCAGCCCCTCGACCGAACCCGGCTGCACGTGCACCAGCTCCTCGCCCACGGCCTGCGCCGTCATGCGCCCCGCGAGGCCCAGCGCGCCGATCAGCGGTCCCCGCTGCGCCTGGGAGATCACCGAGAAGCGGTCGCCGCGGGCCAGCGCCCAGCCGAGCATCTCGCGGTAGCGGTGGATGGGATCCGTCGAGCCGCTGCGGAAGGCGCGCATCTGCGCTTCGCTCATGGGATCACCGGGCACGTCCACCCAGAGCGGCTCTTCGCCCGCGGCCCGCGAGCCGGCGGCCATGGGCAGGAAGGGCCCCGCCGTGACGGTGACGTCGGGCGCGATCTCGCCGCGCAGGTCCCGCAGGGTCAGGAAGCGGCCGGGCACGTCGCTGCGCACCCCGACGAAGCGGTAGGGGAGCTCGCCCCCCTCGCCGTGCGCGACCCGCCGCTCCACCCCGCCGACCGAGTCCAGCTCGTCCGCCGCGCGCCCGTCCACCAGGCAGGCGAGCGTCACGTCGTGCCCCGCCGCGAGCATCGGCAGCAGGAACTGCCGCGTGCGCAGGGCAGGGAAGCCCATCTCGCGCGGATCGTGGTCGGGCAGCGGACCGCTGCCGATGAGGAACACCTTGGTCATCTATCGCTCGGGCAGCTTCTCGTCATCGCCGGCCACGTGCGCGACGTAGCCCCAGTGGTGCGGCAGGTCGACGATGCCATGGTTCTCCGTCGGCGCCTTCACCTGGAACTCGTACAGCTGGTTGTGCCAGACGTGCGGCCGGATGTGGTCCTTGTCGTACAAGGCGACCGAGATCCGGTAGGTGCCGCCGAGCAGCGGCAGCTTCGGGTAGTGCAGGAAGAAGGTGTAGACCCCGTCCCAGGTGCCTTCCATCTTCTCGACCGCGTCGAAGCGGGTGTTCGGGCCGAAGATGTAGACGTCGTCGTTTCGGAACAGCGCGACGCCCAGGATGGGGTTCTCCACCGGGATCAGCGTCTTGAAGGTCACCGCGATGGTCAGGGCGCCGTGGGTCGCGAAGGTGTCGGTCTCCCGGCCCGCGCCGTCCACGGTCCGCACGTCGAGGATGCGCACCTCGCCGGTGCCCGTGATGACCGGGCGCTCGCCGTGCGTCTGCTCGTAGTCGGCGACCTCCTCCTTGTTCTCGTACTCCGACCGGGCGTCGGGCCGGGCCAGGGCGCCGGTCAAGGCCTTGCGCAGGGCCTCGTCCTCGCTGGTGCAGAACCAGGGGATGGGCGCGGTCGGGACCGGCTCGGCGGGCCGCGACTCCTCGGCGAAGCGCCGCGCCATGGCCCGGCTGTGAGCGCTCTCGGCCCCGCCGAAGATGCGGGCCTTGATGCGCCCCTCGCGGTCGCGCGCCACGTCCACGTAGGCGTTCACCACGTCCGCGGTCGCGCCCTGGGCGACCACCCGCCCGGCGTGCAGCCAGACGACCTGGGAGCAGAGCGAGCGGATGCTGTGCAGGTCGTGGCTGACGAGCACGAGCGTGCGCCCGTCGGCGATGAACTCCTGGATCTTCTTGACGCACTTCCGCTGGAAGTACTGGTCGCCGACGGCGAGCACCTCGTCGATGAAGATGACGTCGTAGTTCATGTGCGCGGCGATGGAGAAGCCCAGCCGGAGCTGCATGCCGGCGGAGTAGGTGCGCACGGGGAAGTCGATGAAGTCCTCGAGCTCCGCGAACTCGACGATCTGCGGCAGCAGGTCGGCCACCCGGTCCTCGGGCATGCCCATGACGGCGCAGTTCAGGTCGATGTTCTCGCGGCCCGTGAAGTCCGGATGGAAGCCCAGGTCCAGGTCCAGCAGGCCCGGCCTCCCCGAGCTGACGATCAGCTCGCCCTCGGTCGGCTGCGACACCCCGCTCAGCAAGCGGATGAGCGTGGACTTGCCCGCGCCGTTGGCGCCGACGACCCCGAAGGCGGAGCCGCGCGGGATCTGGAAGCTCACATCGCGCAGCGCCCAGAACTCGACGTGGTGCGTGCGGTTGCCGAAGAACTCCCAGATGCGGCCGCGGTCCGACTTGTAGATGTCGAAGCGCTTGCCCAGCCCCTTCGCCGTGACGGCGTAGGGGTCGAGCTCGAGCTCCGGCTGGTCGGTGACGCGGACGGCAGGTTCCAAGAAGGACTCATCCCGGGGAAATTCGGCCCAAGGATAGCCGGCGCAGCGATCACCCCGCCACTGTCACGCCAATGGGCGCTCTCTACCGGTTGGGCGCGGTGGAGTGGCCGTCGCCGACCCGCACCGTCCAGAGCGACGACAGCTTGACCGGGCCCTCCAGCGCGTCGCCGTCGCCGGCCTCGTCCAGCCCGCGGTAGACCACGAACATCGGGAGCAGCTCGGCCTCGGACCACGCGGAGGCGACCTCGCCCAGCCCGGCCTCCTCGCCCAGCCACCCGCTCGGGGAGACCAGCGCCAGGTAGCGCACGTCGAGGCCGAGGTTGGCGTAGCGCTCGTCCACCTCGTCGGCTCCGAGGCCAGCGCGCGCGAGCTGCCAGCCGGACTCGGCCAGGCCATCCCAGGCCACGAGGTCGAGCTGACGGAAGTCGTTGGGCAGCTGGCCGGTCGGCAGCACGAGGAAGCCCAGGTCGATCTCGGGAGGCAGCGTGCCGCAGCCGTCCTCGAATTCGGACCCGGAGAGCATCTCGACGGAGGTGATCCGCATGCGCCCCGCGCAGCCCTCGCAGAGGCCGGGCTCCTCGGGGTCCACCAGGCCCGCAGACTCCACGGCGAAGCGCTGCCGGCAGACGAGATCACCGCCCTCGGCGTCGGCCCAGTAGAGGATGTGCCAGGTGCCGCTCAGCTCGGCCAGGCTGCTGTCGCGGTCCGGATCGGGCCGCAGCACCCCGTCGAGCGAGGCCGCGAAGGTGACCTCCGCGATCTGCTCGACGCCGTCCGTCGGTTCGGTCGCGTCGTCATCGTCTGCCACGACCGTCGGGGGCGGCGGCTCCTCGTCGGGAACCACGGTGCACCCCGCCAACAGGGCGAGCGTGAAGAGCAGCGTCTGGAGTGGCCTGCGTACCATCGGTGCGAAGGCTACTGACCCTGCGACGAGAACCCCAAGGGTCAATGGAGTCCCGTGCTCCGCGTTGCCCGATCAGACCAGATCGGGGAAGCGCTTGCTGTGCCTCGAAAACGTGAATGTGCCCAGCGCAAACACAAGCAGGGCCGAGGTCGTGAAGATCACCAGCGAGCCCCAGTGTGGGTAGCGGTGGTTCAGGATCAGCTCCCGGTAGATGCCCACGAGGTGCGACAGCGGGTTGAGCAGCAGCAGCGGGGTGAAGATCTTCGGGAACAGGCTCGCCGGGTAGAAGATCGGCGTGATGAACAGCCAGATCATCAGCAGCGGCCCCAGCAGGTGCTCGGTGTCCTTGAAGAACACCTGCGTCGTCGCCAGCAGCTGGGACAGCCCCAGGGTGAAGAGCACCTGGAGCACGAGCAGCGGCAGGACGAGCAGCGCGTGCCAGCTGAGCCCTTGCCCCACGACCAGGGTGGCGACGAGCAGCAAGGCCAGCCGCACCAGCTGGTTGAAGGTCTCCGACAGCGCCATGTAGGTGGTCAGGACCGAGGGCGGGAAGGCCACCTTCTTGACCAGGTGGGCGTTCGCCCGCACCGCGTT
>JAJDAI010000106.1 GCA_029261955.1 Deltaproteobacteria bacterium
TTGCGCTCAGTCTGGGCCTGGTCGGCCCCCGCGGCGTTGGCGCTGCTGGCCAACTTCGTCCAGTCGCCGATCCTTGTGGCAGCGTTTATCGGTGCATGTCTTCCGGCCGTCTGCGAGGGCGGCCTGGCGTTGCTCGCATTCCACACCTTCTTCAAGCGCTACGCACAGACCCGCAAGGACTGATCCAGATCGCCAGCAACCGGCGCGGATCTGGCTCAGTCCACCCTCGTGCAACGTGCCCGCCGAGGGGCGTTGTTGCACGGCTTGCCTCAAGGCCAGAGCCCGCCCCCGGCGGACTTCTCTCAGGTCCTGATCGCCTCCGACTCCGGCATGCCCAGCGCGGCCATCCGGTTGAGCACATCAACGCCGACCATCGCCTCCCTTTTCTGCCTCTCTATCGTTCGAGACCGGAGCCGGTCGCCAACGACCTGCTTGAAGCGAAACATCCCGTTCTCAGCCCGAGCCTGTTGGTGCGCGCCGGACTCCTTCCGCCACTGCCGGCGGCCAACCTCTGTAGCCCGCCACGACCATGCTCCCCCCCAACGCCGTCCGCGCCACAGACATGGGACCACCCGCGCGCCACAAACATGGGACCACCCCCTGGCGCCTGAAGCCCCGCTCTGCGACGCCGCCCTCCGACAACCAGGTCGGAGAAGCACATGGCGTATCGGGAGCTGTTCGTGGTGGAGATCCGTGAAGTCCTCAGGCTCTGGCAGAAGGGCTTTGGCTACCGCCGAGTCGCCACCCTCGCAGCGGTCGATCGCAAGACGGCCCGCAGGTATGTCGAGGCCGCCGCTGCCCTCGGCCTGGAGCGTGAGCCGCACGTCGAGATCACCGACGAGCTGATCGCCGCCCTCGTCACCGTCATCCGTCCTGGCCCCTCGTCCACTCCAGGGGCCATGGGTCTGCGCTGTCGCGACCACCGCGACCTCATCGAAGGCTGGCTGGACGACGGCTGCAAGGCCCCGAAAATCCAGCGTCTGCTGGCTCGCCACAGCGGCGTCGTGGTGCCGCAGCGCACGCTCCAGCGCTTCATCGCTGAGGAGCTGAGCCGCTCGTCGAGCCGTACCTCGACGGTGCGAGTCGCCGATCCGCCGCCCGGCCAGGTGCTCGAGGTCGACTTCTCCCAACTCGGCTCCTTCGAGGACCTCGACTCGGGCCGGCGCCGCACGCTGCACGCCTTCATCTGCACCGCGTCACGCAGCCGGCACATGTTCGTGTGGCCCTGCCTGTCGCAGATGCAGCGGGACGTGATCGAGGGGCTGGAGGCGGCCTGGGCCTTCTTCGGCGGTGTCTTCGCCGTCCTGCTGCCGGACAACATGAAGACGGTGGTGGAGCGGGCAAATCCGCTGTCTCCTCGCTTCAGCGAGCCCTTCGTCGAGTACGCGCAGGCGCGGGGCTTCGTCATCGACCCGGCGCGGGTGCGCAAGCCCCAGGACAAGGCCCGCGTGGAGCGGTCGGTGCGCTACGCCCGAGACGACTTCTTCGGTGGCGAGCGCTTCGGGAGCCTCCTGCAGGCCCGCGAAGCGGCGGAGCGCTGGTGTCGCGAGGTGGCCGGCGTCCGCGTCCACGGGACCACGCGACGGCAGCCCCTGCAGCACTTCACCGACGAAGAGCTGCAGGTCTTGCTGCCAGCCCCGGAGCAGCCCTACGCCGTGCCGCTGTGGACCACGGCGAAGGTCGGCCGGGACCACGTCGTCGTGGTGGAGCACGCGCTGTACTCGGTGCCCCAGGACCACCGCGGCCAGGAGCTGCGCGTCCGGGCGGACCGCGCCACCGTCAAGCTCTACCGCGGCGCCACCTTCCTGAAGAGCCACCCGCGGGTCGGGGAGGGAGAGGCCCAGATCGATCCGACGGATCTGCCGGTGGGCACCGCCGCGCTTGCGATGCGGGACGGCTCCTCGCTGCAGCGCAAAGCCGAGGGCCTGGGTCCGTCGGTTGGCGAGTACGCCAGGCGTCTGCTGGATGACCCCCGGCCCTGGAGTCGGATGCGCCATGTGTACCGGCTTCTTGGGCTGGGCAAGCGCTTCGGCGGGCCGCTGCTGGAGGAGGCCTGCGAGCAGGCGCTGGCGCTGGATGTCGTCGATGTGGTGCGCATTGACCGGATGCTGCAGCGGGGCCTGCCGGGCCGTCGTCAGCCGCCACCGGCTCAACGTGCGCGGGCGAGCAACGTGGTGCCGCTTCGATTTGCGCGTGCCCCCGAAACCTACCGGGCCGCCGGGTCCGAGCAACCTGGAGAGACCGATGCCCCCACGTGAGACGAGCCCCGAGCTGAGACAGACCCTCAAGGCCCTCAAGCTGGGCCAGTTGCTGCCCCTTTTTCCCGAGCGCCTACGCCAGGCCCGAGAGCGCAAGATGGACCCCGAGGACGTGCTCGTCACCATCCTGGGCGACGAGGTGCAGCGTCGACAGAGACAGCGCCTCACGGTGCGGGCCCGGAAGGCGGGCCTGGACCCGTCGCGCGTCTTCGACGCCTGGGACGACAGCGCCAGCATCACCTACGACCACCACCTCCTCGACGAGCTGCGCACCCTGCGCTTCGTCGAGCAGCACCACCACGTCCTGCTCATGGGACCGGTCGGCGTCGGGAAGACCATGCTCGCGCACGCCCTCGGTCACCTCGCCGTCCGCGCCGACTTGTCGGTGCACTGCGAAGCGGCCGACAAGCTCTTCTTGCGCCTGAAGGCCAGCCGACTCGATGCCACGTGGGACATCGAGCTGCGGAGGCTCGTCGGCGTCGACCTGCTCATCATCGACGACTTCG
>JAJDAI010001051.1 GCA_029261955.1 Deltaproteobacteria bacterium
CACCGAGTTCATCGACTACTTCAACACCGTTCTCGCCAAGCCGTTCCGCTGGACCTACGCAGGCAAGCCGCTGAGGGCGGCATGAGGACCGGATCACGACCTCTGCCGAGGTCATCTAGTGCTCGCCCTTGGACATCCGCGTGATCTGGTTGCCGCACTTCGGGCAGGTGCGGTGGTACTTGCTGACCTTGCCCTCCCAGCCGCAGACGAGGCAGTTGGCGGCGCTCATGTTGTCGCCTCCGGAGCCCCCGCCGAGGCCCTTCAGAAAGCCGACGACGGGCTTGATCAACATGATCGCCACAACGACGCCGATCCACTGGGCGACGGTGAGCGGGCCTACCTGTTGTGCCAGGAAATCCATTTTCTAGAGGTACACGGTCCGGTCGCCGCTGTCAGCGGTCTGGGGACGAAAGCGGCCGGACGGCGTAGACCAGGGCGTACGCATCCTCGAAGACCAGGCGGAAGCCGGGGTCGGCACCGAGCGCCTCCCGAGCGCCTGGGTGGGGCAGGGCGACCACAGCCCATCGCGCTCCGAATTCGCCCGCGACCGCCTCGGATCGGTGCCCGGGGTAGGCGCCGCCCAGGGCCTCGTAGAGCGCCCAGCGATCCGGGTCGTGCAGGGCGAGGAAATGGGGGTCGAGCCCCACGACGTAGGTGAACTGCGGTGCGTGGAAGACGAGCTCGGGGAAGTCGTTCCACGAGAAGTGGAAGACCGCCTCGCCCGGCTCGGCGGCTTCGCCCAGGAAGGTGGCTGCGCCGGCGAGCCGGTCCGGGTCGGGCTCGGTCTGCGTGACGGCGCTCGCGACCCGTCCACCCGAGGCGAGCAGCAGCACCGCGAGCAGGGCCGCGACCGCTGCACGCTGGCGCTGAGCCAGGCTCAACCCCCGGTCGGCGAGGGCCGACCCGAGGGCCAGGAAGGACAGCGGCACCGAGTACTCGAGGAACTTCGTGCCGGCGATCGCCAGCACCGTCGTGCCCGCGGCCAGGGCGCAGAGCACCAGGCTGAGGCTGGAGCGCTGCCGGCCTCGCGCCGACAGCACCGCCGCGAAGCCGAGCGCCACCAGGCCTCCCCCGCCCAACCAGATCAGCCCGCCGAGCGAGCCGTCGCTCCACTCGAGGCCCACGGGCAGGTCGGTTCGGTTGAGCACCTTGAGGACCACGTGCTGGTGCAGGAAGCGCCAGGTGCGCGGGCTGTGAGGGTGCAGGGTCCACCCGGCCGCGAGGCCTGCGGCGGCGGCCGCCGGCAGCCACCACGCGTCCCGGCGCCGCTCCCTCCAGCTCACGATGCCCGCGTACAGCAGCGCCACCGGCAGCACGCCCAGCGCCACGTGGTAGGTCCAGGCGTAGGCGAAGCAGAGGGCGGCGAGGAGCTTCGGCCGGCTGCGGTCCATGGCCGCGATGCAGGCCACCAGCAGCGCGAGGGAGAGCGCCTGCGTGCGCGGCATCTCCAGGCGGAGCAGGACCAGCCACGACGTCGCCACGGGGGCCAGGGCCAGGGCGAGCGGAGCCGGGAAGCCCCGCGCGGCCCCGAAGCGGTAGAGCGCGAAGATCGCGACCGCGCACAGGGTGGCCGCGCCCGCCTTGGCGGCCAGCACGCCGGGCAGGGCTTTCGCGAAGGGCCACAGAAGCGTGTGGAAGAGCAGCTGGTGGTCTACCCAGCCCTCCGCGAAGACCGAGTCGGGCATCCACGGCATGCCCTGGCCCAACCTCGCGGCCTGGGCGATGTGAAAATAGCCGTCGCTCCCGACCAGCGGATCGAAGGAGAACTGCAGCGCAAACGAAAGCAGCAGCAGGCTCGAAAACACCGCGATGTCGCGAAGCTCGTGGGGCGGCGGCGGCATGTCTTGCGTCGTTCCCTCTGGGGGGTGGTTGACACCCCGGCTTCGCTCTGCCAATTTCGCCGCCGTCGCGGCAATGCCGCTCTAGAGGCCCGTAGCTCAGTGGTAGAGCACTACCCTGACGCGGTAGGGGTCATCAGTTCAATCCTGATCGGGCCTACCACTCCGATGAAGCCCCGGGCATCCGCCCGGGGCTTTGTCACTCCGGAGCCGCTTCGAGGCTCTCCCGCAGGATCCTCAGGTGTCCGACGGCGTTGCTGCCGGCCCCCCGCAGGGCGGCCAGGGTCTGCTCCGCCTCCGCCAGCTCCTCCGCGGACTTGTCGTGCCGGTGTGCGCCCTCGCGGCTGCGCGCCCACGCGAGCGCGGCCTGGATGAGGGGGCGGATGCCTGGCGCCTCGCCGGGGGCGAGCAGATCGTCGGCCTTCTCCAGCTGGCGGCGGGCGGCGCCCGCGTCTCCCTGCGCGAGGAAGAGCAGGCCGCGGGTGTAGGCGAAGCGGGCGCGGTCCGGGTGGTGCCGCGGCAGCAGGCTCATGGCCATCATCGACGCCTCGTCCACCAGCGTGGCCGCGGCGGTCCACTCCCGGCGGTCGGCCGCCGCGACGCCCAGGTCGTGCAGCGCCATGGGCAGGGTGCGCCGCATGCTGCGGTCCATGTCCCCGCCCGACAGCACCCGCGCCAGCTCCAGCGGCTCCTCGACCTCCGTGCTGCGTCCGGCGGCGCGCAGGCCCTGACTCAAGGCCAAGGCGAAGGCGGCTCCCCGCGGGTCCTCGTCCAGCTCCAGGTCTTCCCAGTCCTCCCAGGCCTCCCGGAGCAGCCGCACCGCGGCGGAGACCTGCCCCTGGCCAAGCAGCAGGTGGCCCAGGGTCATGCGACCCAGCGCGAGGTTGGCGGCGAGGGGCCTCGCGGGGGTCCCGTCACCGTGCTCCAGCAGGCCCTCGAGCGCTGCGACGAGCTCGGATTCGGCGGTCACCGCCTCGCTGCCCAGGGCCATCGCCTGGGCGCGGTAGAGCCGCAGCTGGAGGCGCAGCAGCTCGACGCCCTCCTCCTCGGCGGCGTCGTCCAGGGCCCCGAGTGCGCCGTCGAAGGCGTGCTGGGCGGCGCTCAGGGCGCCCTCCTCCAACTCGACCAGGCCGGTGTCCATCAGCAGCACGGCGCGCAGCGCCGCCGCGTCGTCCCCCACGGCCTCGAGCGCATCCTGCCCCTTGAACTGGTGCGTGCGCGCGGAGGCGAACTCGCCGGCTCGGCGCCGGGCTTCGGCCGCCCGGTGGCGCAGCGTGGCCTGGAGCATCGGCTGGTCGATGGCGGTGCCCACGATCAGGTCGATGACCTCGTCGTCCGGGGGCTCGGCTCCGACCAGGCTCGCCAGGGCGGCCTCGGCGAGGCGCAGCGCGCGGGCGGCACGCTCCTCAGGCTCGCTGTCCGGCACGACCGTGAGCAGCTCGGGCTGGGCCCAGAGGCCGCCGGCCTCGGCCGGCTGGTCGAGGAAGCCGGCGCCGAGCGCGGCGATGACCCCCCCGTCGACGGCCGCTCCCTCGATGGTCGCGCGCGGCATCGGCAGCCCCCGACCGAGGGCGACCAGGCGGACCGCGTCCTGCCCTTCGGAGCCGAGCAGCTGCTCCCAGCCCAGGCCGATGGCGTCTGCCGCGCGGGCCTCGGGGCGATCGGCGCCCGGGCGCTCGTGCGGCGCGAGGCCCGCGAGCCGCAGCTGGAGCCGATCCGAGAGCGCGAGCTCGAGATCGCTGACGTCGGAGTCGTGGTGGGTGCCCAGCCAGCCGGCCAGCACATCCGTGGCGGCCGCGCTGCAGCCCAACCCCTCCACCAGTTGGCGCGCGCGCCGGCGCTGCGCGCGTGAGGCGCCCAGGTCCGGGCGGCGGGAAAGGAGGCGGCCTGCGGCGTCGCGAGGCTCGATGCGGGGGCGGGGCAGTCGCTGCATGGCGGCCAAGACTACAAGACGCCGCGATCGCCCGATCGATCCTCTGCATCGCTTGACAAGGTCAGGGCCGACACGTATTGCTCCGCGTCCTAACCCGACCCGGGGCATCTCGGGTCACGTTACTGAGGCCAGGCAGCATGCCGAAGATGAAGACCCACTCGGGTGCGGCGAAGCGGTTCCGTAAGACGGCGACCGGCAAGATCAAGCACGGCCGTGCCTACCACAGCCACATCCTGACGAAGAAGGACACCAAGCGGAAGCGTGGTCTCCGAGGCGTCAAGATCATGGACGCTTGTGACGCGCAGCGCGTCGCCAAGCTGATCCCCTACAAGTAGGGATCGAACCCAACCCCAACCCATCATCGCCCTGCGGTCAGGTCCAGTCCGAAGCCGCGGCAAAACGGGTGATGTAGCGAAGGAAACGCCATGCCTCGCGTCAAGCGCGCCGTAATCCGGCGCAAGCGACTCAAGAAGCTCTTCAAGGCCAGCAAGGGCTTCTTTGGTGGTCGTAAGAACCTCATCCGCACCGCGACCAATGCCGTCCAAAAGGCTCGGCAGTACCAGTACCGCGACCGGCGCACCCGGAAGCGTGACTTCCGTCGCCTCTGGATCCAGCGCATCAACGCTGCGGCCCGCGCCAACGGCCTGTCCTACTCCGTCTTCATCGGCGGACTGAGCAAGGCTGGCGTCGAGGTCAACCGCAAGATGCTCGCGCAGATCGCGATCGAGGATCCGAGCGCGTTCACCGAGCTCGTCGCGCTCTCGCGCGGCTGATCCACTCCCTCCCGCCGGCCGGCCTGGCTGCCCGGTGGGGCGACCCGGCCGGCCGGCGTGTGTCGGGCGCCGGAGCGCACCTCCACCCCGCACCTTCGGGAGCGTGCCATGAGTGACGCGCTGAACACGCAGGCGGCGCAGCTGGCCGACGAGGCTGCTGCGGCCCTGCTCGCGACCACGGGGGAAGCGGACCTCGCCAACGCGAAGGCTCGCTACCTCGGCAAGCAGGGCTCGATCACGGCCCTGCTCAAGCAGATCCCCACCCTCGAGCCCGACGACCGGCGCAACGCCGGCCGCGCGGTCAACGAGGCCAAGCGCGCCGTCGAGGCCGTGTTCGCGCAGCGGCGTGAGTCGCTCAAGGACGCGGCGCTCTCCGCCGGCGGCGACGGACCCGTGGACGTCACCCTGCCCGGTCGCTCCGGTTGGCGCGGCCACGAGCACCCGGTGACGCTCGCCTGGGACGCGATCTGCGACATCTTCTCGTCGATGGGCTTCACCATCCACGAGGGGCCGCAGGTCGAGACCGAGTGGCACAACTTCGAGGCCCTGAACATCCCCGCCGGGCACCCCGCGCGCGAGATGCAGGACACCTTCTACATCGAGGACGGCGTCGTGCTGCGCACGCACACGTCCCCGGTCCAGATCCGCACGATGCTCCAGCACGAGCCTCCGCTGCGCATGATCTGCCCCGGCCCGGTGTACCGGAAGGACAACGACCTCACCCACACGCCGATGTTCCACCAGGTCGAGGGGCTGGTCGTCGACCGGAACACGACGATGGCGGAGCTGAAGGGCGTGCTCGCCGAGTTCGCGCGCGCCTTCTTCGGCCCCGGCACCGAGGTCCGTTTCCGGCCCTCCTACTTCCCCTTCACCGAGCCCTCGGCCGAGGTCGACGTGTCCTGCGTGTTCTGCTCGGGCTCCGGTTGCCGGGTCTGCAGCAACACCGGCTGGCTCGAGGTGCTGGGCTCCGGGATGGTGGACCCCGAGGTCTTCCGCGCCATCGGCGGCGACGCCTTCGATCCCGACGAGGTCCAGGGCTTCGCCTTCGGCATGGGGATCGACCGCCTCGCCATGCTGCGCTACGGCATCCCCGACCTGCGCATGCTCTTCGAGAACGACGTCCGGCTGCTCGCGCAGTTCTGAGCCCCCGAGGCTGGAGGTAGACCATGTTGATCCCGCTTTCCTGGCTGGGCGAGATGGTGGAACTGGGCGACACGCCCCAGGCCATCTGCGATGCGCTCACGGGCGCAGGCATCGAGTCGGAGATCGCCGAGGACGCACGCCCCAGCTGGGACGGCGTCGTCACCGCGCAGCTCCGTTCGGTGGAGAAGCACCCCGACGCCGATCGCCTGACCGTGACCCGCCCCTTCGACGGCACGACCGAGCGCACCGTCGTGTGCGGCGCCACGAACCACAAGGAGGGCGACATCGTCGCCCTGGCGACCCACGGCACCGTGTTGCCGGGCAACTTCAAGATCAAGAGGTCCAAGGTCCGCGGCGTGGCCAGCGAGGGCATGCTCTGCTCGGTCGCGGAGCTTGGGATCGGCGGGGACGCCGCCGGCATCCTCATCCTGCCCCCGGAGACGCCCTTGGGCGTGCCGCTCTCGGACGTGCTCGAGGCGGGCGACGTCATCCTGGACGTGTCCGCGACGGCCAACCGCGGTGACTGCCTGTCGGTCGTGGGCCTCGCCCGCGAGCTGAGCGCTGTCACCGGCTGGCCCCTGCTCGGCCGCGGGCACGCCCGCAGCGAGACCGGCGCCTCGGCCCTGGACACCCTCGTCGTGGTGCCCGCCATCGGCGGCAAGCCCATCGGCACCGCGGGCGATTCGGCCTCGGGCGTGTCGGTGGAGATCGCGGCCCCCGATGGCTGCCCCCGCTACACCGGCGCGGTCATGCAGGGCGTCACCGTCGGGCCCTCGCCCGAGTGGATGCAGAAGCGGCTCGAAGCCGTCGGCATGCGTCCGATCAACAACGTCGTCGACTGCACGAACTACGTGATGCTCGAGCTGGGGCAGCCGCTCCACGCCTTCGACCACCGCTTCGTCCGCGGTCGCTCCATCGTCATCCGCCGCGCCACCGAGGGCGAGAACGTGCGCACCCTGGACGGCGCTGACCACACGCTGCGGGCGAGCGATCTCGTCATCGCCGACGGCGAAGGCCCGGTGGCCCTGGCCGGGGTCATGGGCGGCGAGAACTCCGAGGTCCGGGACGACACCACGGTGCTGTTCCTGGAGTCGGCGCACTTCGAGCCCGGCACCGTCCGCGCCACCGCGCACCGCTGCAAGCTGAGCACCGAGTCGTCCTACCGGTTCGCGCGAGGCGTCGATCCCGAGCTGCCCCGCGCCGCCCTGCACCGGCTCATGGACCTGCTGGAGGAGACCGCCGGTGCCCGCACCCTGGGCGATCCCCTCGACCTGTACCCGCGCCCGGCGGAGCGCCCGGAGGTGTCCCTGCGGCTCAGCAGGGTCTCGGGACTCCTGGGCATGGACATCACCGCCTCCCGCGTCTTCGAGCTGC
Organism: Deltaproteobacteria bacterium; assembly: GCA_029261955.1. Classification (GTDB taxonomy): domain Bacteria; phylum Myxococcota_A; class UBA796; order UBA9615; family UBA9615; genus CALCXL01. The sequence goes on from JAJDAI010001051.1 coordinate 7,062, forward strand.
TGGATCGCGACGGGCTGAGCCCGGTCAACCCCGCGGGCTTCGCGGCCGACGATCCCGAGGCAGTGCGCGTGCGCCCGCCGTCCTACCGCTTCGATCTCGAGCGCGAAGTCGATCTGCTCGAGGAGATCGCCCG
>JAJDAI010001052.1 GCA_029261955.1 Deltaproteobacteria bacterium
CGCACCCGATCTGCCCGTGCACGGCAGCACCCAGATGACCGTCACCTCCGCCGAATCGGCCGAGCTCGTGGCGCAGCTGGGGGTGGAGCGCGTCGTCCTGGGCCGCGAGCTGTCGATGCGGGAGATCGGTGCCGTCGCCCGGGGCACGGACCTCGAACTGGAGGTCTTCGTGCACGGCGCGCTCTGCGTCAGCTACTCCGGCCAGTGCTTCTCCAGCGAGGCCTGGGGTGGTCGCTCCGCCAACCGCGGCCAGTGCGCGCAGGCCTGCCGCCTGCCCTACGACCTGCTGGTGGACGGGCGGGACCAGGGCGACCCCGAGCACCGCTACCGGCTGTCGCCGCAGGACCTCTTCGGCGTGGACTTCGTGCCTGCCTTGATCGACGCGGGGGTCAGCAGCCTCAAGATCGAGGGCCGCCTCAAGGGCCCCGAGTACGTCGCCCTGACCACGGCCACCTACCGCAAGGCGGTGGACGCTGCCTGGGCCGGCACGCCCTGGAGCCCCGACGCCGAGGAGCTGCGCGACCTCCAGCAGGTCTTCTCGCGCGGCCTCACCCCGGGCTTTCTGGAGGGGCCGAAGCACCAGCGCCTGGTCCGCGGCCGCTTCCCGAAGCACCGGGGCCTGCTCGCCGGCCGGGTGACGGGGGTGAGCCACCGCAAGGTCTTCGTGGAGCTCAGCGAGCCCCTGAAGCCGGGCGACGGCGTGGTCTTCGACGCGGGGCGACCGGAGGACGGCGAGATCGGCGGCACGGTGCACACCCTGCTGGTCGACGGACGCCCCGCGGAGCGCGCGCAGGGCGAGGCGGCGTTGAAGCTCGCGGGCAAGGTGCGGGTGGAGCGGCTCTCTGTGGGCGACCGGATCTGGCGGACCCGGGATCCGGCCCTGCTGAGCCGCCTGGAGCCCCAGTGGCGCGACGGGCCGAGCCGCCGCAGCCCCGTGGATGCGCTCGTCCGGGGCAGGGCAGGGGAGCCGCTCTCCTTGAGCTTCACGGACGCCGCGGGCCGCGCGGGCCTCGCGGACTCGGAGCGTCCCCTGGAGGCCGCCCGGGGCCGCGCGCTCGATGAGGACTCGCTGCGCGCCTCCCTCGGACGCCTGGGCGCCACGCCCCTCGAGCTGGCGGGCCTCGAACTCGACCTGGAGGGGGACCTCTTCCTGCCCGTGAGCGAGCTGAACCGCGTGCGTCGCCGCGCGGCCGAGTCCCTGCTGGTTCAGCGCCGCGCCGAGCGGGTCCAGGAGCATGGACCACACCCGGTGCGCCTGCGCCGACGTTCAGTGCCCGCCGAGCCCGTGCCCGACCGCCCCGTGCTCAGCCTGCTCTGCCGCACCCCGGAGCAGGTCCAGGCCGCCATCGCCCTGCCGCAGATCGCCGAGATCGCGGTCGACTTCCTGGAGGTCAAGGGCCTCGGCCAGGCCATCTCGGCCGTGCAGGCCGCGGGCCGCCGCGCGATCGCCGTCTCGCCCCGCGTGCTCAAGCCCCAGGAGGAGAACCTCCGCGCCTTCCTGCTCAAGCTCGGCGCCGACGCCATCCTCGTGCGCAGCCTCGGCCTGCTGCACTCCCTGCTCGACGCCGAGGGGGTGCCGCCGCTGCTCGGCGACTTCAGCCTCAACGCCGCCAACCGGCGCACGGTCGATCTGCTGCTGGACTCGGGGCTCAGCCGCCTCGCCGCCGGCCACGACCTCAACGCCGCCCAGCTCGCGGCCCTGCCGCGCCCGGACACGGCCGGCCGGCTCGAGGTCATCGCCCACCACCACCTGCCCGTCTTCCACACCGAGCACTGCGTCTTCGCGCGCTTCATGAGTGACGGCGACAGCAAGGCCGACTGCGGCGCGCCCTGCGAGCGGCACACGCTGCATCTGCGGGGCGGCGACGGCGAAGAGCACCTCGTGCAGGCCGACATGGGCTGCCGGAACACGGTCTTCAACGGCCGCGCGCAGTCCGCGGTGCGGCAGCTTGGCCGGCTCGCCGAGGCTGGGTACCGGCGCTTCCGCATCGAGCTCGTGGACCACCGCCCGGAGGAGGTCGCGCCCCTGGTGGCGACCTACCAGGCGGTGCTGGATGGGGCCCTCAGCGGGGCGGACGGCTGGGCCTGGCTGAGGGACCACAGCCGCTTCGGCGTGACCCTGGGCTCGCTGCAGGTCGTCCAGGCGCTCCGACCCGATCAGATGAAGCAACCGGGCTGGTTGGACCGCGCCTAGATCGCTACGGTGGATCAGAAGCGGAGGACCGACAGATGGACGACGCACAGGCTGCGGAGCTGAAGGAAATCTTCGAGGCCTTCGACAAGGACGGCAACGGCACCATCGAGCCGAACGAGCTGCTCAAGCTCCTTCGCGCGCTCGGTGAGGAGCCCACCGCCGACGACCTCGTCATGGCCCTCGAAGCCTTGGATCTGAACCACAACGGGCACATCGAGTTCAGCGAATTCACCGAGTGGTGGGGCGACCGCTAGCTCCTTCGGCGCAAGCCCAGGAGCAGGAGCAGGGCGAGCCAGGAGCCGCCCGACGAGGCCATCGAGCAGCCGCGTTCGGGGACGTCGGGCTCGTTGACGCCGATCGCTGAGTCCGGGACCGGGCTGCTGCCGGGCCGCGCGTCCAGGTAGCGGACGTGGACCGGCCCGCCGGTCCAGCTCGCCTGGAGCTTCACGAAGTCGAAGGCCCCCAGGCTCTCGCAGGCCGAGGCCTGTTCGGGGGAGCCCGTCGTCAGGACGAAGGGCAGGCCCGCGCTCCAGCTCAGGTCTGCGTCCAGCACGGGCACGCCGTCGCGTCGGGCGTAGCCCACGAGGCCAAAGCAGCGCCAGGGCTCGGGCTCGGTGACCTGATCCACGCGGATGCGCACGTCGGTGACCTCGCTGTTGTCGACGGCGACGAGCTCCGCCTCGAAGCGCAGGTCGCCCACGGCGGTGCCCACCGACAGCCGGCGATCCTCGCCCTGCATCGTCACGGTGAGCAGCAGCTTGCCGTGGCCCATGGCGGTGCCGATCTGCTCGTCGCCGTCGACGGTGGCGGGCAGACGCTCCCGGTGGCGCAGGACGTCGCCGTCCCCGGTCAGGCGCACGTCGACGCTCACGTCCCGGCCGCTGGACGCGAGCAGCTCGCCGCCTTCGGGCACGCCCGCCCAGGAGCGCAGGCTGGCGGATGAGAAGATCGCGGCGTCGGCCTGGCGGACCTCGAAGGGGATGCGATCGACCAGGGCGTAGTCGCGGTCGATCAGCTCGAGGTGGGCCTCGCCTTCGCCGATCGCGAGCACGGTGATCACCGCGTCGCAGGAGTCGCCGGTGTCCAGGGTCGGCGAGGCCACCTGCTCCTCGCTGCGCTTCGCCTCCAGGTCGACGGCCGCGCGGCAGGTCTCCGCCTCGATCACCGAGAGCACGTCGGGGTCGGTGCTGCGCGGCACCAGGGGGCCGAAGCGGCCGCTGGGCACGGTCACGACGAAGGTGGCGCCCAGCAGGACCGGGCCTTCGGCGTCCGCGCCCAGGTTGTCGATGAAGAGCAGGTTCCCCAGCTCGCCCTCCCGTTCGCCACCCGAGAAGTCGGGGACGGGGCAGCCGACCAGAATCAGCGCGAACAGGGCCAGGGCGAGGCGGTGAGCAGGCATGTTCGACGTCCTCGCAAGAGGTGGTGCAGGGGCGCCGGGCAACCTGTGACCCGAGGTGCTTGGCCGCCCCCGGAGCCCATGGCACCCTCCCGGCCTTCTGGAGGGTGTGTGTCCAAGATCGACCAGTTCGAGAGCGCGTTCGCTGCGGCCGCGAAGCCGCGCTACCGGCACGAGGGCGTGGCGGTGGCGAAGGTCGTGGTCTTCACCGACCTCGAGGGTGCCGCCTGCGAGGCCTGGGAGCAGGCCGTGCGGGCCTTCCTGTCGTCTCTGACCACCGGCGGGGAGCCGGAGCTGCGGCTGGTGCCGGGGCGCCAGTGCGACACCATCGGCGAGGTCCTGGCCATCGTCGCGAAGGAGGCGCCGGACCTCGTCGTCACCTACCGCAACCTGCACAGCCAGGCCTGGCAGTGGCCCCACTCCCTCAGCGATCACCTCGAGGTGCTGACGCAAGTGGCTGATGCACCAGTGCTTCTTCTCCCTCGGCCCGGGCCGGATGGCACGTGGAGCCGGGCGCACGCGCGCACCGACGCGGTGATGGCCCTGACCGATCACCTGGCCGGCGACGACGCCCTGGTGCGCTGGGCGGTCGCTTTCACGGCCTCCGGGGGGCGCCTCTTTCTGACCCACGTCGAGGACGACGCGACCTTCGAGCGATACATGAGCGTCATCGGCAAGATCCCTGATCTGGATAGCGATATAGCCCGCGATCGAATCAAGAAGCAGCTGCTGCGGGAACCTCGGGACTACATCTCGAGTGTCGCCTCCGTTCTTGAGTCCGAAGTGCCTGATATTGCGGTCGAAGCTGAGATCATGATGGGGCATCATCTGGCGGTCTACCGGGACCTCGTCAAGCGCCTCGACATCGACCTGCTGGTGCTGCACACCAAGGACGAGGATCAGCTCGCCATGCACGGCATCTCCTACCCGCTGGCCGTCGAGCTGCGGCACGTCCCGATGTTGATGCTGTGATGCCACTCGCCTCCGCCGCGCACGCCGCGCACGCCGTCCCGCTGCCGGTCACCCTGCTCTTCTCCGCCATCCTGGTGGGCTTGATCCTCTGCCTCGCGCTCGAGGAGAAGCTCCACGCCAAGAAGTCCCTGATCGCCGGCGTCTTCGCCGTGATCTCGCTGCTGGCCGGCTCGGCCTTCGGCCTGCTGCCCTTCGGCCCCGTCATCAACGCCTTCGGCGAGGAGATGGCGCTGCCGGTGTTCATCCCGGCCGTGGACTGGGGGGTGATCGCGATCATCCTGGGCAGCTCGATCTTCGTGGACGTCACGAGCCGATCGGGCCTGTTCACCTGGATCGCCATCAAGCTCACGAAGGCCTCGGGCGGCGACCCGCTCAAGCTGCTGTGGGCCTACGGCGGCATGACGGTGCTCTTCTCGGCCGTGCTCAACAACGTCACGGCGATGATCATCGTGGGCTCGCTGACGGCGGTGTCCCTGGACCGGCTCGGGCGGCGCGAGAAGCTGCTGGGCTTCCTGATCATCGAGGGCCTGCTGACGAACGTCGGCGGCCTGCTGACGCTGATCTCCTCGGTGCCGAACATCATCGTGGGCACCGCGGCGGGCATCTCCTTCGCGACCTTCTTCGTCGTGGCCAGCCCCTTCGTGTTCGTGGCGACGATCGTCACGCTGCTCATGGGCGCGCGGCAGTTCGACGTGAAGCGTCTGCCCGACGACGAGGCGAAGGCGGCGGCCGCGGAGCAGGTGGCGGCCTTCGACGAGCGCGACGGCATCGAGAGCCCCGGCTTCTTCTGGTTCGGCGCGGGGATGACGGTGCTGTTCATCCTGACCATCGCGACGACCTCGATCCTGCCCTGGGTCAGCGACCTGGGCATGGGCTTCGTGGCCCTGGCCTTCGCGGTCGTGATGCTGATCCGCTTCAAGAACGAGGTGGGCACCTTTTACCAGGGGGTCGATTGGGACCTGCTGGGCTTCTTCGCGGCCCTCTTCGTCGTCATCAACGTCATGGAGCACGCCCAGGTCCTGGCGGGCCTGGGGCATGGGCTGGCCTGGCTCATCGGCCTGGGCGACACGGCGGGGACAGGCCTGCTGCTGCTCTGCACGGCGGGCTTCAGTTCCGTGACCGACAACATCCCGCTCGCCGCGATGCTGGCCAAGATCCTGACGACGCTGGGCACCGAAGGCGACTCGTCGCTGTGGTGGGCCGTCGTCTTCGGCGCGAACCTGGGCGGCAACATCACGCCCATCGGCTCGGCCTCGACGCTGGTCGCGGTGACGATCATCCACAAGCACGGCCTGCCGATGACCTTCATCGGCTTCGTGAAGAAGGCCTCGCCCTACGCGGCGGTGCAGCTGGTCATGGCCGCGGCCTACGTGCTGATCTTCCTGTAGCGGCGGGGGCCTCGCAGCGCGCCACGCTCCCTCCGTTGCAGGCGGAAAGGCGCCCCCACCTAGCGTGATCCTGGTTGGCCGGCCACAGGCCCGGCCTCAGGAAGGCGGGGGCCGTGCTGCTGGCCTGGGTCTCGGCGGTGTGGCGCAGCGGGCGGCTGCGGATCGAGCCGGCGGAGCTGTTGCCCTTCGTCGGGCCGGCGGTGCGGCTCGTCGCGATGACCTGCCTGTTCTGGGCCGGGCTTGCGAAGCTGAACCGGGACTTCCTGAACCCCGAGATCAGCTGCGCGGCGGAGCTGTACGACTACCAGGCCTACTGCCTGCCGGTCCTCCCCCAGGGGCCCCTGATGCGCAGCGCGGCGCCGTGGTTGGCCATCTTCGGGGAGCTCGGTGGCGCGGTGCTGCTGGCGCACCGGCGCACGCGGCTGGTGGGCTTGTGGCTGGCTCTGGGCTTCCTGCTCACCGTCGGGCTGAACCCCCACACCCGCGTGTTCGTCTTCGCGGGCCCGGTCATGGCCGCGCTCAGCCTCTTCGTCCCCGGCGCCGTCTGGCTGCGGATGCGGGACTCCCGGCCGCTCCCCGCGCTGCGCGGTTGGCTCGAGGGGCCCGGACAGCTGGTCCGCGACAGCCTGCCCCTGCTGCTGCTCGCGGTGCTGGTGATCGCGATCCACGGGGAGCCGAAGACCGAGCTGCGGGCCCTGCGGCACGGAGCCATCACGGCGCTCTTCTACGCCGGCGGGCCGCTCGCCATCGGCGCGCTGATCTGGGCCTGGCGCAGGGAGCGGCCGGGGCCGCCGCGGGCGATCTTCACCGGCGCGGGGCGGCTGGGCATCGCGGTCGCGCTGCTGATGTTCGCGCACCAGGGGTTGATGTTGGTGGGCCTGAACTCGCGCACCCACTTCAACATGGCGTCCAACTTCACGGTCTCGCCCTACTTCTCGAACCACCTGCTGCCGCGGCCGCCGAGGTGGGGCTTCAACGAGCCCGTCCGGATCCTGGAGACGAACTCCAAGTACCTGCGGAACCAGATGAAGGGCTCCACGGGCATCGCCTGGTTCTACTTCCGGGACGAGGCGGCGCGCACGCCTGGGAGGTCCGTGCGCTTTCGTCACGCGGGTGTGACCACGAACGTGGAGCGCATCGGTGATCGCCCCGACCTGTTCCGGACCTCGGTCTACGCCTGGGCCTTTCGATACAACCGCATCCCGCTCAAGAAGCGCCAGAGCGTCTGCGGTCACACGGCACCGCAGAACCGGAAGGCCAAGAAGGAGAAGAAGGAGCGGCGCAAGGCGGAACGGGAGAAGCGGAAGAAGAAGAAGAACAGGAAGAAGGGCTCCGCGAAGTAGCGCCGGCCCGGGGGAGGCTGGCGGAGTGCGGTCGGTTCTTGCTCCTTCGGTGATCTAGGGAACGAGCGACATCGCCACGGAGAGGGCCTGGAAGTCCAGCTCCTGCGTGTTTCGGTCGTTCATGTAGACGATGACCATGTCCTCGTTGAGGGCGTGGAAGTTCGGGAAGCCGTTCTGCACGAGGTGGCTCATCAGGCCGTTGTTCTGCGGGTTCGCGATCACCGGCACGTGCTCGTTGGGGTAGGCGGTGTGCCAGCGCTGCACCGCCGCGAGATCCGCGATCTGGCCCTGGTTGTTCTGCTCCATCACGGAGATCCAGTAGATGTCGCCGTCGTTGACGGCTTGGCGGACCGGGCCGAACTGGGACTCGAGGCCGTAGTTGTCCGCGCCTCCGCTGAGCCAGGACGAGACGTTCATGCAGGGGGGGCACCACTCGGCGAAGACGTCGAGCA
>JAJDAI010001053.1 GCA_029261955.1 Deltaproteobacteria bacterium
GCCCACGCCGCCCGGCGGCTCGGCCGACTTGACGATGTGCACGTCCACCTCGGGCATGCGCGCCATCTTCAGCAGCTGGTACTGGTGGAAGTTCGACTGCTGCGCGGCGCCGTCCTTCCAGGTCATGCCCTCGTGCAGGCAGGAGGAGAGGCCCATGCCGACGGCGCCCATGATCTGCGCCCGGATGATGTCGGGATGCACGACCAGGCCGCAGTCCACGGCGGCCGTGACGCGCTGCACCTGCACGTCCCCGTCCACCACCTTCAGGTCCGCGACCTCCGCCACCAGCGAGCCGAAGCTCCACATGATGGCGACGCCGCGGGAGAGGCCCTCGGGCACGGGGCCCGCCTTCTCCACCGCCAGGTTGAGGCAGTGGAGGAAGCGCGGGTTGTCCGCCAGCATCTTGCGGCGGTACTCGATGGGGTCCTGGCCGGCCGCGTGCGCGAGCTCGTCGATGAAGGACTCGCGCATGAAGCCCGTGTAGCTGTGCTGCACGGAGCGCCACCAGCCCACGTTGATGGGCAGGTTCACGAAGCGGTAGTCCACCCGCTGCCGCTCGATGGCGTAGGGCGCGTGCGACATGCCGCCGGTGACCACGATGCCGATGCCGCCGAAGCTCGGAGGCAGGATGGCCGTGATGGGGTTCTGGCCCGCCATCTTCACGTACCAGTCCGTCGGCAGGCCGTCCTCGCCGAGCTCCGCGCCCTGCTGGCAGAGCACGCCGGGGCGGTAGTAGCCGCGCGCGAAGCACTCCTCGCGGGTCCAGGTCGTCTTCACCGGCTTGCGGACGTGCTTGCCGATCTCCACCGCGATGTCGGTGATGTCGTAGATCGACTTCCGGCCGAAGCCGCCGCCCAGGAAGGTCGTGTGCACGAAGACGCGGCTCTTGGGCATGCGGGTGGCCCGCGCAGCGCGCTTGCGGGCGGGACCCTGAACCTGGGTCGGGGCCCAGATGTCGACGCGGTCGTCCTGCACCCAGACCGTCGCGTTGAGCGGCTCGATGGGCGCGTGATCGAGGTAGGGCACCTCGTAGGTCGCCTGGATCGAGCCGGCCGCGGGCTTGGCGCCGTGGCCGGAGACGCGGCTGCCGCCCCGGTCGATGCCCTCCTGCAGGCGTCGGCGGATCTCGGCGTCGTCCAGGCCCGCCCCTTCGCCCGGGTCCCAGGTGATGTCGAGCGCCAGCGAGGCCTTCTTGGCGTGCCAGAAGGTGTCCGCCACCACGACCACGGCGTCGTCCAGCGCGAAGACGTCCACCACGCCCGGCAGCGCGCGCGCGGCGGTGTCGTCGAACCCGAGCAGGCTGCCGCCGTGGTGCGGGCAGGCGCGCAGGGTGGCGTTGAGCAGGCCGGGCATGTCGACGTCGATGCCGAAGATCGCGGTGCCGTCGGTCTTGGACGGGATGTCGAAGCGCGGCGGCGTCGTGCCCAGGAGGCGGAAGTCCGCGGGGTCTTTGAGCACGACCTTGTGGGGCGGGCGGATGGACGCGGCGTCGGTGGCCAGCTCGCCGTAGCTCAGGCGCTGCTCGCCGTGCAGCACGTGGCCGTCTTCGGTGCGGCAATCGCCGGCCTTGACGTCCCAGCGGTCCGCGGCCGCCTCGACGAGCATCGCGCGGGCGGTCGCGCCGGCCTTGCGCAGGATGTCCCAGTAGCCGCGCACGGACTCGCTGCCACCCGTGATCTGGCGTGTGCCCGGCAGCTCGAAGCTCTTGCGGTTGTAGTCGTCGTGGGCGGGCGCGGCCTCGATCTGCACGTCGGCCCAGTGCACGTCGAGCTCCTCGCCCAGGATCATCGGCAGGGCGGTGAAGACGCCCTGGCCCATCTCCGCGGCGGCCATGCGCAGGGTCACGAGCCCGTCGTCGGCGATGCGGATCCAGGCGTTGAGGTGGTGGCCCTCACCGTCCGCGTCGGCGCCCAGGCGCAGCGTCGGGTCGGGGTCCTCGACGGAGGCCTTGTAGCCCGGCAACGCGAAGCCCAGGACGAGGGCGCCCGAGCCTTCCAGGAAGCCGCGGCGGCTGAGGTTCAGGAACTGCGTCACAGCGTGCTCCTTTCCTCGGCAGAGGGGGCGTCGGCGGACTCCTCGGGCTCGTCGGGGGGCGGCTCGGGTTTCGGCATCGCGGCCCCGGCCCGGCGGATGGCGGCGCGGATCCGCGGGTAGGTCGCGCAGCGGCAGATGTTGGTCATCCACGCGTCGATCTCGGCGTCCTCGGGCTCGGGGTTCTTGTCGAGCAGCGCCGCCGCAGCCATCAGCTGGCCGCTCTGGCAGTAGCCGCACTGGGGCACCTGCTCCGCGATCCAGGCTGCCTGGACCGGGTGGTCGAGGGCCTCGATCGTCTGGATGGTCTGGCCGATGACGCCGCCGACCGGGAGCAGGCAGGACCGCATCGGGATCCCGTTGAACTGGACCGTGCAGGCCCCGCACTGGCCGATGCCGCAGCCGAATTTCGTGCCCGTCATGCCGAGCTGCTCGCGCAGGACCCAGAGCAGCGGGGTGTCGGGCTCGGCGTCGACCGAGGTCAGCTTGCCGTTGAGTGTGAACTCGATCATGGGGACTCCAGCGGGGGGCACGAGGTTAGACCGGGCATCGCCGCTTGGCTGCCGCCGCCCTGATCAGCTGCGCAGCCCGTGCTTCAGGCGCTGCCGCAGGCCCGGGGTGACGCGCGCGAGCTCGTCCAGCTGCCGCTGCATCTCGGTCCGGGCCAGGCGGTCCATCTCTTCGATGGCCTCGCGCGTGGGCTCCCCGTGCACGTCGACGCGCCGCAGGAAGGTCGGGCCCAGGGACACGGGGTCCCCGAAGCGGAAGCGCATGCGCACCGGGATCGGGACGTGCGGCCAGGGGCCGATGGTCAGCCCCCAGGGCACGGTCAGGCTGATGGGAAAGACGTTGGCGCGCACGATCGTCTGGAGCCCCAGGGCCCGGGCGATCCGGCGACCGCGCCGCAGGATGACGAGGGTGCCGTGGGCGCCCGAGTTGGCGAGCGGCACGATGGGCACGCCGGCCCGGAGCGCGATCCTCGCGTAGCCGAGGCGGCCACCGAAGCAGACGCGGAAGGCGTCGCGGTAGGGGCGCATCACGTCGATGTCGCCGCCGGGCATGACGATGGCGTCCTGGCCGTGGTCCCGCAGCATGTGGAGCGCGGCGCTGGGGCTGGCCTTCAGCGCGCCCAGGTTGGCGAAGAGCTTCGCCACGTGCGGCTGGGCGAAGACCATGTTGTGGCCCAGCATCGCCAGGGTTCGTTCGGGGCCGAAGGTGCGGTACCACATCCAAGCAAGCGCCCAGCCGTCGGGGATCATCACCCCGCCGCTGTGGTTCGCCGCGATCAGCACCGGGGAGTCCGGCACCCGCTCGGCCCCCTCCTGCTCGGTGGGGTAGAGGCCGCGGGGCCCGAACAGCTTCTCGAGCGTCGAGATCACCGGCTCCACCCGCGAGGGGTCGAAGTGGCGTGGATCCTCGCCCCAAGGGCCAAGGGGCTCGCCGTCGGCGGTCGTGCCGTAGGGGTGGTGAGTGCTGTTCACGCGAGCGTGGAACGTACTCGATCCAGGCGGTCGAAGACACCGTCGAGGGCTCGACCCCCAGGGCCCCCGGCGATGGATCCGCTTTTCGAGCACTCCGGTGTCAGGCACCGCAGTGCTCATTTGTGCTGAATCGGAGCGGCTGGGCGCTAGACTGGGCCGAAATGGCGCAGCTGGATCACCCGATTGAAGCAGGCTGGGGGCCCGTCGACCTGGACGAGCTCCTGGGGCTCGCCGTGGATGGCGCGGCGCGGCAGGCCGGCGCCGACC
>JAJDAI010001054.1 GCA_029261955.1 Deltaproteobacteria bacterium
GCGAAGAAGCTGAGCCCGCAGGAGCAATGGGTCGTCAGCGGGGCACCTTCGGCGGATGACGAGCCGGATGACGGGCTGGTGCCGCAGGTCGACGTCTGGTGAGCGTCTTCGCGCGCTTCGAGCCACGCTTGCAGGACGCGATCGTCGCGCGGCTGGGCTGGACCTCGCTGCGGCAGGTCCAGGAGGAGGCCGGGGCCGCCTTGCTCGACGGCCACAACGCCGTGGTGCTCGCTCCGACAGCGGGCGGCAAGACCGAGGCGGCGATGTTCCCTGCGCTCTCGCAGATGGTCACGTCCCCGCCGACCGGCGTGGGCACCCTCTACATCGCGCCCATCAAGGCGCTGCTCAACAACCAGGCGCGGCGACTGGGGCTCTACACCGAGATGGTCGGGCTTCGCCGCTTCGTGTGGCACGGCGACGCCACGGCCACGGACAAGAAGCACTTCAAGCGTGAGCCCGCCGAGCTGCTGATGACGACGCCGGAGTCCTTGGAGGTGATGCTCGCCTCGGCCAGCGTGCCGGCGCCCCGCCTCTTCGGGGACCTGCGCCTGGTCGTCATCGACGAGGTGCACGCCCTCGCGGGGTCGGACCGTGGTGCGCACCTGATGAGCGTGCTCGAGCGGCTGGCGCTGCTCACGCCTCACGACGTGCAGCGCGTCGGCCTGAGCGCGACCGTGGGCAACCCCGAGGCGATCTTGCGGTGGCTGACGGGCTCGTCGGGGCGGAGCGGGGTGGTGGTGGATCCGCCGAAGCCGAAGGTGGCCCGTGAGCTCCTGGTGCTCCACCGTGAGTCGCTCCTGGAGATCGCCCGGGACGCAGCGGAGATGGCGGCAGAGCACAAGAGCCTGTTCTTCTGCCAGAGCCGGGCGACGACCGAGTCCGTCGCCGCGCGCATGCAGGCCGGCGGCACGGATGTGTTCGTGCACCACAGCTCGGTGAGCAAGGAGGAGCGGGAGCGGGCGGAGGAGCGGTTCCACGAGGGCCGGGATGCGTGCATCGTCTGCACGTCCACGCTGGAGCTGGGCATCGACGTGGGCGATCTCGACCGCGTGCTCCAGGCGGACGCACCCGACACGGTCAGCTCCTTCCTGCAGCGGATGGGGAGGACGGGGCGGCGGCCGGGCACCGCGACGAACATGACGTTCTTCTGCGAGAGCGGTGACGCGGTCCTGCAGGCCATCGCGCTCATCGAGCTGGCGAAGCGCGGCTGGGTGGAGGATGTGCCGGTTGAGACGCGCTGCTGGCCGGTCCTGGTGCACCAGTTGCTGGCGCTGACCCTGGCCCACGGTGCGACGACGCCCGAGGCGGCCTGGGACGTGCTGAACCGGGTGCCAGACCTCGGCGGGATCTCCCGGGCCGAGTTCGACGCGGTGATCGGGCACATGGTGGCCGAGGGCTACCTGTTCGCTGAGGGCGGGCGCCTGGCGATGGGGGAGAAGGCGGAGCGCGCATACGGTCGCAAGAACTTCATGGAGCTCTACGCGGTGTTCAGCACCCCGGAGCTGTACTCGGTCGTGACGATGAGCGGCCGGGAGCTCGGCTCGCTGCAGCAGGGCTTCGTGGACCGGCTGGTGGAGGACGCGACCTGCTTCCTCCTGGGCGGGCGGCCCTGGCTGGTCGAGATGGTGAACCACAAGGACCGCCGAGTCCGCGTGATCGCGGCGCCGCGGGGGCGCAAGCCGAGCTGGGGTGGCTACCTTCCGATGTTCCTCGGGCCGGAAGTCTGCGGTGCGGTGCGTGAGGCGCTCGTGGGGACGGCCGACTACGGCTACCTGCACGCGAGCGCCCGGGAGGTCCTCGAGGAGCGCCGTGCGGACCAGGGCGAGATGCTGCGCAGCGGCGTTTCGGTGCGGTTCGAGGCCGGTTCGACCTTCTGGTGGACCTTCGCGGGCGGCCGCATCAACCAGACCCTGAAGCACGTCCTGATGGCACTGGGCTGCGAGAAGGTGGTGGCCGACAACTTCGGGCTGCGGTGGATGAACGTCTCGGCGAAGCGGGGAGGGGAGCCCTTCGACCCGATCGCCGAGCTTCGTCGCTCAGAGACGTGGTCCGACGAGATGCAGACGGCGGTGGAGGCGGCGCTGCCGCCCTACCGGCTGAGCAAGTTCCAGCGCGCGCTGCCGGACTGGGCGCAGCGGGAGATGCTGGCGGGGTATCTGCTGGACTGGGAGGGGGCGCGGGGTAGCGTCCATGCCGAGGTCGGGCAGTCGAACAGGCCGCATCAGGCCAGGGAGTGATCGCCATGGTGAATGCAGACGCAGGTGTCGGCCAAACGGAGCTGAGAACTCGCCGGGCAGAGCAGGACGAGGTGCTCGCGGACTGCCTCGTCCTTCTTGCCGAGTTGGCCTGGACCTCAGTCGTCTCTTCCCTTCGGCCAGCGACCGACCTTCCGCTGCCGGAGTTGCCGCCGCCCCGTCTGGGGCGGCGATCACGCAGCGGATTCGCCCCTCGACCTCATCGATACGAGTGTCGAGCGCATGGACCGCTACTTGGCGATGATCGCGGATCTCCACCAGCTTGGTCACAAGGAGACGGTCCGCTACGCCAGTCCGAGTCCCTATGTGGGTCTCCACCCGCTCTGCTAGCTTTCTGGCACTCATGAGGCGAACGCAGCCACTTGCACTAGCGCTCTTCGCTTCGCTTCTGTCCGCGCCAGCGCTCGCCGGACCGGGTGGCCTGCCCACCCCCGCGATGGGCTCCGACTTCAGCCCCCTGCCAGCCAAGCAGACGACATCTGCATACTTCGAGGAGGGCGGCTGGCTTGTCTACACGATCCCTGTGGCTGGTGATGTTCTGTATGCGTGTCCTCCACTCGCACACCCCTCACCTGAGTGCAGGTCCGTCGTGCTGCCGGTCCGCAGCGTGGGCTCGGTGCTCGAGTCCTGGTTCATCGACCCGAGCACTGGTGCCGCCTGGTTCAAGATCTCGGCCCCACCCCTGGGGGACTTTCTCCTCGCGTGCTTCGAGCCGCAGAGTGCTCCCCACTGCACACTCGTTGAGATTGAGGACCGGCCCCCACTAGCGACGCTGACCCGGCTGGAAGCCGAAGGCGACGAGACGAACGCTGGAGGACTGGATTCGATTCCCCCACCGGGGGGGATTTCTGGTTCCAGATTGATCGCGAGCGGCACCCCAGGCCGCTCGGAGGGCTCGGGGGCCTCCTCCAACCCGCCGCGATTCTGGATGACGGCCGCGCTCCCGACTCCTGGGCCTGTGACGCTCTATGCGTGCAGCGGACTCGACGAGAAACCGGCGTGCTCAGTGGCCGTTGCGGGGCTTCAGTTCCTCGAAGCCGAGGACTTTGGGTTCCAGAAGCTATCCAGGGTGCGCTTGCCCAGCGGCCGGACCGGCGTCGTCGTCGGTGGAGTCGCCGCCGGTTCAGTCGCGGAAGAGGAGGGCATACGCGAGGGCGATGTGGTTACAGCCGCGGCCGGCTTCGAGCTCCTCTTCCCCGCGCACCTCAAGGGCCTCCTGGCGCAGGTCGCCGTGGGCGAGTCCATTCGGCTGGAGGTCGAGGGAACGAGGCTGGTGAAGTTGACGCGCCGGCCGAGGAGGTAGCGGTGCGGTCCGTGAAGCCAACGCTACTGCTAGTCCACTCGACCTTTGGCTGGCTGGTGCCGAACAGCGCATCTGCGGAGACCATAGACCAGCTGCTTCGGGAGGCTGCGGCCTACCTTGAGAGGGGGTCCTGCGACTCCGCGCGCTCGGTTCTCGGAGAGATCCCAGCGAGCGAACGCGATGCACGCATCCACCTTCTAGAGGCACGCACAGGTCGGTGTCTGCGGGACGTGCGGATGACGACCGAAGCGCTGGACTCGTTCGACGCGGCGGGAGGGCGCGACGCTGCAGCCGGACCGCTGCGGCGGTGGATTCAAGAAACGACCGACGCCCTACGGACTGAACTCGACGATGCACTGGCTTCGCGAGCCTGCGATGCGGCACATCGTGCCCTTCGCCGGCTGGAAGCCGCTTCAGGAGTGGCCTCTCCGCTTGAGCGTGGCCTTGTCGCGTGCTGCGACAACGACGTCGGGTCTGTCGAGCGGTTTCTGGGCCAACTCGATCAGGTGCAGCAAGATGAGCCCGAAGCCCAGATGCTCCGCGAATTCGTGGCGGATTATCGGAGTGGCGCTCGGACTGACTTCGAGGCCCAGCTATCCGATGGCGATTGCCAGTCCGCGGAGAACGCACTGCGGCATCTCGAGGACATCGGTGGACAGCAGCTTCCGGTTGGAGAAGGGCGGGTGGCGCGGTGCCGAGACGACGTGAAGACCGTGGGACGAATCCTCCGCAGTCTCGAAGGTCCCGCGTTGAACGACCCTCAGGTCGCCCCCCTCCGCGCATACCTCCGGGAGGCCAAGGCCGAACTTCAATGGAGCCTCAGTAGGCACGTCGAACTCGGAGAGTGCGCCAACGCGGAGTCTACGCTGAGGAGACTAGAGGCCGACTTCGGCGACTCGTCGGACCTCGATCGCGGGCTTCTAGATTCCTGCCACGGAGACCGGGCGTCCGTAGAGAAGCTTCTCGATGGGCTCTCCGCCGAGCGACTCGATGACCCGCGAGTCGAGACTCTCCGGAACTACCTGGGTGAGAGCCGCTCATCCCTCCGCCGAGACTTTGAAGTGCACCTCCAGCGAGGAGATTGCGCCGCGGCCGCCTCGGCGCTTCGAGATCTGCGGCCAGTCGGAGACGCGGCCGGGGCCTCCGTCCGCCGCAGCCTTGTCGATCTGGCCCGCGTTGCTCGGTGCGACGAGGACGCCAACAGATTGGCGCGGCTGCTCGCCAGCCACGAACTTGAGGGGTCGAGTGATCCCGCGGTCCTCGCGCTCCGGGAGTGGCTGGTCGCCGGTCCCGTCCCGGTCCCGTTCCACGTCACCGCTGACGGGCGCGAAATCCAGCACGGAGTCGCTCCTCGGGGTGGAACGGCTGAGGGGGAGGTTTCGCTCCCTCTACCAGTGCCTCCCTACGATGCCCCAATCTCCTTCTCAGTCCAGATCCCGCAGGACTACGATCCATTGGAGGCCGGCCCCTACTTGATCCACCTGGACCCGCAGTTGCACCCCGCCGTCGATGCGTACAAGGCACTCGTCTCGGCGACGCGGAAGGCCCAGCCCTATGGTGTCGGCACTGCACTCGTCGCGAGTATTTCGGCCGGTTTTCTCGTGTGGGGAGGTGTAGAGACGGGCCTGGTGGTCGCCGCCGCCAGGGACGCCAACGGCATCGATGACCCCGAGCAAAAGCAGCGGTTCCTCGATCTGCGAGACCGGGTGACTGGGGCCTACCCGCGCATGGCTGTGGCGTTTGGTGTCGGAGGAGCGGCGCTCGTGTTGACGTTCGTGATCCCTACGGCCGGAGCAGACAGACTCGCCGCGGCGCGCCTAGCTCGTGAGGATTGGTCGCGCGCGGGGTCGACGACTGTCGAGTG
>JAJDAI010001055.1 GCA_029261955.1 Deltaproteobacteria bacterium
GTAGCTGTCGTCGCAGTCCTGGCCGCTGCAGACCGTGAAGCCGTCCCCGTCCGCGTCCTGCTCCTCGGGGCCCAGCGAGCCGTCGCAGTCGTTGTCGATCTCGTTGCAGAACTCGGCTGCGCCGGGGTGCACGCTGGGGTCGTTCGGTCCGCAGTCGCCCTCGCAGCCCAGGTAGCCGTCGCCGTCCTCGTCCAGCTCGGCGGGCTCCAGCTCGCCGTCGCAGTCGTCGTCGGCGCCGTTGCAGGCCTCGTCGGCGTCGGGGTGCACCAGGGGGTCGCTGTCGTGGCAGTCGCCGGCGCAGGGCGGGAAGCCGTCGCCGTCGCCGTCCTCTTCGTCGGGCCCGAGCGCGCCGTCGCAGTCGCTGTCCTCACCGTCGCAGGCCTCGTCCGCGTCGGGGTGGATCGTGGGGTCGGCGTCGTCGCAGTCCGCGCCGCAGCCGAGGTACCCGTCGGCGTCCGCGTCGACCTCGGCAGGGTGCGGGGCGCCGTCGCAGTCGTCGTCTTCGCCGTTGCACAGCTCGACCGCGGAGGGGTTGATGGTGGGGTCTTCGTCGTCGCAGTCGGCGGGCAACGTGAAGCCGTCGCCGTCGAGATCGACGGGACCCACCTCATCAGGAGCGGGGCAGGCGGCGAGCACCGCGAGCGCGAGCAGGACCGATCTCAAGCGCGTTCCCCTTCCCCGAGACTCTAACGGTTCGCTGCTCTGCGGCGATCGGGCATCCACGAATGCACGCCTCGGTGCCTGACACCGGAGCGCGCAAATGCACATCGCGGTGCCAGGCCCCGAGGCGTGCATTTCCGGGCACCGACCCATCGAACTTGGCGATTCCTCCCTGGATCCACTAGGTTTCACCTGTTGTTGAACGCTCAAGCCCGACGGGGTCCCCTGGGAACATGCGGCCGCGTTCATCGGTTGAAGGCAAGACGCCCCACGTCGGGAGATCCACATGATTCGCGACCGACTGCGCCGCCTGGCGGCTGAGGCGCTGAGCCGCATCGAGGAGGAGCGCGACGCGTCGCAGCTGCGGGTGCTCACCGCCCCCTGGGTGTTGCCCGGCAACAGCGCACCCATCCGCGACGGAGCGGCCGTCGTCGACTCGAACGGCGTGATCCTCGACTGCGGCACCCAGGCCGACCTGCTGCCCCGCTTCCGCTGGGCCCAGCGCGCCGACCTCAACGGCATGCTCCTCCCCGGCTTCGTCAACGCCCACGCCCACCTCGAGCTGGGCGGCGACGCGGACATCCCCGAGCGCGGCCTCCGCCGGCGCCTGCGCGCGATGCGCGACCTGCGCAAGGAGACCGAGGACCTCGATCCCGACAGCCGCGAGGCCCGCATCCGCTCGGCGGTTCGCAACAGCGTCGCCGCAGGCACGGCCGGCGTCGGCGAGGTGACCGACTCCCTGCGCGCGGTCCGCTCGATGTCCCGCGAGGGGCTCTACGGCGTCGTCTTCCACGAGATCTCGGGGGGCAGCAAGCGCAAGGCCGCCAAGGCCCTCGCCGCGGCCGCCGTGCAGCGGGCCGGCATCGTCCCCTGGCCCGACGGCATCCGCTACCGCCTCGCGCCCCACTCGCTCCACTCCACCGCCGGCACCGTCGTGCGCGAGCTCCTGGCCCTCGCCCTGGAGGCCGGCGCGACCACCGCGATGCGCCTCGCCGAGGTCGAGCACGAGCACGACCTGCTGGGCTTGGGCGGGGACGCCGCGCGCGCCGTGGTCGACACCCTGGGCACCCTGCTCGACGAGCACCGCACCGTGGGTCCCGATCCCCTCGCCTACCTCGAGTCCCTCGGCGGACTGAACGAGCAGGTGATGCTGCTGCACATGACCACGGCCTCTCGCGCCATGGTCCGCCACGCGAGCAGCGCTGGGGCCCCGCTCGTGCTGACGCCGCGCGCCGACCTGCTGGAGACCGACCGCCGCGCGCCGCTGGTCTCCTTCCTGGAGGAGGGCTGCCGCATCGCCCTGGGCACCGCGGGCGCCGGGGATTCCGTGCTGCGCGAGGCCGCCGAGCTGCACGCCGCCTACCCCGAGATCCCCTCGCTGGTCCTGTTGGAAGCCGCCACCGACGGCGGGGCCCAGGCCTTGGGCCTGCACTCCATGGGCAGCCTCCAGCCCGGCAAGTCGCCCGGCATCCTGCACGCCGACACCGGCCGCCACGTGCCCGACGACCCCGCCGGCTGGCTGCTCCGCGCCGGCGAGCCCGACGTCTCCTGGCTCGTGCGACCCGCTCCCCCGGCCGCCCACGCTGCATGATCCGGTTCGTCTTCGACTTCCTCTCGCCCTACGCCTACCTGGCCTTTCACGCCCTGCCCGAGCTGGCGGAGCGACACGGGCGCCCCATCGAGTACGTGCCCGTGCTCTTCGCCGGCCTGCTGAACCACCACGGTCAGAAGGGCCCGGCCGAGATCCCCGCCAAGCGCGTCTACGTCTTCAAGGACTGCCTGCGCACGGCGACCCGGATGGGCCTGCCGTTGCGGCCGCCGCCGAGCCACCCCTTCAACCCGCTGCACGCGCTGCGGGTCAGCGGGCAGGCGCCCCCTGAGCTTCGGCGGGACGTGGTGCGCGGGCTGTTCGCCGCGGTCTGGGAGACGGGCGAGGGGGTCTCGGACCCTGCCGTCGTCGAGCGGATCGCAGCCGAGGCGGGCATGTCCCCCGAAGCCATCGCCGCGGCGACGTCGGTCGCTGGCAAGCAGCTCATCAAGGACCACACCGCCGAGGCGCTGCGGGCCGGCGTCTTCGGGGTGCCGACGATGCTGGTGGACGGCGAGCTCTTCTGGGGGCTCGACTCCTTCGACCACCTGGACCGCTTCCTCGGCGGCACGGATCCGGTGCCGGCCGACCTGCTCGACTTGTGGCGACACGTGAGGCCCAGCGCGGGGCGCTGAGGAGCCTGCTGGCTCCTACTCCCAGTGCGCGCAGCCCAGCGGCGCCGAGGCGTTGGCCGGCCAGTTCGGGCCGTCGTCCTGCACCGAGTAGCGGAGCTCGTAGACCCCCCCGATGACCTGGGCGGCGATGGGCACGTTGGGCAGGTCGAGGCCGTCGTGCCAGACGCCGCCGTTCGTGATCTCGAAGTCCTCGCCGGTGGCCCGGTCCACGAGGAAGACGGCGCCCTCGTCGGTGTCGCTGGCGTTCGCGGCGGTGACGGGTGAGCCGTTCAGGGTGACGTTCAGGTCGTGCTCGATGGCCGGGACGTCGACGAGGAAGGGTCCGTCCGCGGTCAGGACCACGCCTTCGAGAAGCCGCGCGTTGCTGTTGGACGGCCAGTTGGGGCCGTCGTCCTGCACGGCGTAGTGCACGTTGTAGGTGCCCCCGACGATCTGGATGCTCGTTGGCACGTTCGGCTGGTCGAGGCCGTCGTGCCAGGTCCCGCCGTTGGTGATCTCGAAGCGGTCGCCGGTGCTGACGTCGACCAGGAAGATGGCGCCCTCGTCGCTGTCGCTGGAGTTGCTGGCCGAGACTGCGGCGCCCGCGAGCGTGACGTCGAGCTCGATGTCGACGGCGGGCACGTCGATGGTGATGACGCCGCTGGGGTCGGGGAAGACGCAGAGGTCGTGCAGCACCGTGACGGGGTCGGCCGCGTAGACGACGACGATGGAGCTGTCGTCCTCCAGCACGGCGTAGACGTAGTAGGTCCCGTCGGGCAGGGCCGAGGTGTCCCAGGAGTGGAGGTCGCTCGCGTCGTCCTCGGAGAGGCCGTCGACGATGAGGATCCCGTCCTCTCCCGAGGCGTCGTCGTCCCAGTAGAGCGCGATGGACGCATCCGAGTCGGGGTCCGAGTCGGCCCACACGAGGGCGAAGGCTTCGTCGGCTTCGTCGTCGACGCCGTTGGGGTTGATCCAGGTGAGGTCCGGGGCGATGTCGAGGGGGGTGGCGTCGTCGTCGTCGGCCGCGTCGTCGTCGTCTGCGGCGTCGTCGTCGTCCGCGATGTCGTCGTCGTCTGCGATGTCGTCGTCGTCTGCGAAGGTCCCTGGCTCGGAGGGGCAGCCGAGCAGCAAGGCGATGAGCAGGGCAAAGAGGGCGCGCACGCCAACTCCGGGTGGTCCGGGAGCGAGGCTACCCCAGCCACTCACCCTGCAAACAAGGCCAGCTGCTGCCCGTCCCCCGGCGGGATGCGGAACCGGCCGAGGTCCAGCGGCTCCTGCGGCTTGTCCAGCCCGAGCCGACGCGCGGCCAGGGCGAAGCGCTTCGCCAGCAGGTCCGCGTAGGGCCCGCTGCCCCGCTGCCGCTCGAAGAAGCGCGCGCGGTACAGATCTCCACCGTGCGCCTGCCGCATCAGGTCCAGCACGCGCTTCTTCCGCATCGGGTAGTTGGCAGCGAGCCAGTCCTCGAACAGATCCTTCAGCTCGAGCGGCAGGCGCAGCAGGATGTAGCCGGCCGAGGTCGCGCCCGCCTCCGCGCAAGCCTCCAGGATCGCCTCCAGCTCGACGTCGTTGAGCGCCGGCACCATCGGCGCCAGCAGCACGCCGGTGGGCACGCCGGCCGCGCGCAGCTTGCGGATGGCGTTCAACCGCTGCATCGGGCTGGAGGCCCGCGGCTCCATGCGCCGGGACAGCTCCGGGTCCAGCGAGGTGACCGACAGGTGCACCCGCGCCAGCCCCTCCCTCGCGAGCGCGCTCAGCAGATCCAGGTCCCGCAGCACGCCCGCGGACTTCGTCACGATGTCGACGGGGTGCTTGAACTCCAGCAAGACCTCCAGCAGGCGCCGCGTGATGCCCAGGCGCCGCTCGGCCGGCTGGTAGGGGTCGGTGTTCCCGCCGATCACGAGCACGTCGGGGCTGTAGCCGACCCGCCGCAGCTCGTCGCGCAGCACGCCGGGCGCGTCGGGCTTGCTGAAGATCCGCGTCTCGAAGTCCATGCCCGGGGACAGCCCCAGGTAGGCGTGGGTCGGCCGCGCGTAGCAGTAGATGCAGCCGTGCTCGCAGCCCTTGTAGGGGTTGATGGTGCGATCGAAGCCCAGGTCCGGGGAGTTGTTCCGCACGATCGCGCGCCGCGTCTGCTCGGGCGTCACCGTGGTCGGCAAAGGCACCACGTCGCCCTCGATCGTGCCCCAGCCGTCGTCGAAGGGCAGCGCACGCTCCGCCTCGAAGCGCCCCGTCGGGTTGCTGACCGCACCGCGCCCGCGGCGCACATCGAGGGATCGGTTTTCCATGAGAGACTCCGCTGAACGTTTGTTCAGATCCTGGCGCCGTGCCAGCAGACGTGCAAGATCTTTCTGATGCGCCCCAAGTGGACCAGCAACCCCGACGCATTCGAGCTGCCGATGGTCGTCCTGCCCGAGGACATCGACGGCCAGGGGATCGCCAGCAACATCGCCGTGCTGGCCTGGATGAACCGCGTCGCCATCGCCCACTCCTCGGCCGTCGGCTGGACGGTGGCGCGCTACCGGCAGGAGGGGGCCTGGTTCGTCGTGCGACGCCACGAGATCGACTACCTCGGCAGCGCGCGGCTGGGGGATCGGCTGCTGCTGCGGAGCTGGGTCGGCTTCATGAAGGCCGCCAGTTCGCACCGGCACCACGAGATCCTGCGCCCCTCCGACGGCACGCTCATCGCCCGGGGCATGAACCACTGGGCCTGGGTGAGCGCGGAGACGGGGCGCCCGCAGCGCATGCCCCCGGAGCTGATCGACGCCTTCAGGCCCTGATCACTCGACCCGGCGCGCGATCCAGATCTGCTCGCCCGCGTAGCGCGGCGGCCCGCCCTGGTAGTCGCTGAACTCGTGCTCCGGCATGAATCCCGACAGCTTCAGCAGGTAGCGCATCTCCGACCGGAAGGTCCACCGCATGCGCAGGACCTCGTCCTCGGAGCGCTGCTGCTGGCCCGAGGCGTCGAGCTGACGGAAGCGCCAGTGGCTCCGCAGCGTCTGCGTGAAGGGATCCGGGCGGTGCTCCAGCACCTCGATGACCATCTGCCCGTCGGGCAGCGGCACCGTGGTGGGCTCCGGCGTCCAGGGGTTCTCCGGGTCGATGAGGCCGAGCTTGGGGTCGAAGAGCGTGAGGATCAGGCGGCCGCCCGGCCGCAGGTGGCGCCGCACGCACTCCAGGCAGGAGGTCTGGTCATCGGCGGTCAGCAGCGCCTGGAAGGACCGGAAGGGCGCGATCGCCAGCCCGAAGCGCTCCGAGAGCTTGAACTCGGTCATGTCGCCCCGCACGAAGGTCGGGCCCGAGCCCTTGCGGCGAGCCTGCGACAGCATGCCCTCGGACTGGTCGAGGCCCGTCACCTGGATGCCCGCGTCGCTCAGCGCGTGGCTGATCCGCCCCGTGCCACAGCCCAGGTCCAGGACCGGCCCGCCCAGCGTGCGCGCCCAGTTCAAGAAGAAGGCCACGTCGCCGCGAATCGCCCGGTCGTCCGCCTTCAGACGGAGGTCGTAGGTCGCCGCGTTGAGGCCGCCGTCGGCGTAGAAGTCCGTGCTCACCGTCGGCGACGGACCAGCAGCGGCAGGAAGAGCAGGACGATCAGGGACGAGCCCGTCGTGGTGGCCACGCCGCAGCCGCAGCCGCCGGCGCGGTCGTTGTTGTTGTCGTCGTCCTCCGGGGCGCGGACGGTGAAGGCGCCGGGCAGCGAGTTCTCCGCCCCCGAGGGCAGGCGCACGGACACCGCGTAGGTGCCCGGCGGGATGACCGACGGCGCGATGGCGTCGATGCGTGTGTCGGCGACAAAGGTCGGGTTGGTCGCCGCGAACTTGCCGATCAGGACCTGCGCCGCGAACTCGAAGCCCTGCCCCGTGATGGCGATGGGCGCCTCGACGCCCTCGTCCGTCGCGTTGGGCGAGACACCCAGGACCACCAGCGGCACGTCGTCGTCGTCGTCCGCGGTCACGTCGTCGTCGTCCGCCGTCACGTCGTCGTCATCGGCCGCCGTGGCGTCGTCGTCGTCGTCGCCCGTGTTGCCGCCGCAGCCGTCGAACTGGAGCCAGTCCAGCGCGGTGTCGGTCACCCGCATCACGAAGTCGCCGGACAGGCCCGGGTTCGTGCGCCAGGAGTAGGTGGACTGGTCCGAGCCGCAGCCGTCGAGGATCTCCTCCGTCGTCGTCGGGATGAAGGCGTTCACCCAGTTGATGCTCTGGACCCCGTTGGAGTCGAGCACCGGGCCGTGGCCGTCGCCCGGGCGGAAGGAGTCGGCGCCCTCCTCCTCGTCGAAGGCGAAGCAGACCGTGACGCTGAAGTCCTCGCCCGCCGGCACCGTCGGCGGCTGGATGCCCGAGGCCGCCACCTCGACCCGGTAGAACTGCGAGCCCGTGGCCTGCATCGGGAAGAACTCGAGCACCGACTCCTGCCCGAGACCGTCCACAAAGGGCGTGCCCGGGGTCACGTTCGGGATCGGATTCTGGAGGATCGAGATGTTCGCGAAGGTGTTGTACGGCGACGCGGCTCCGTAGAGGAAGTCGATGTACTGCACCGTCAGATCGGTGTCCGCCGTCATCGTCGCGCCGAAGCACTCGAAGGTGCAGAAGCACGAGCAGACGAAGTGACTCGACGGCTGCTGGAGCTGCGTCGTGTCGAACTGGTCGTTGCAGGCCCAGCTCTGGGCCGAGGCGGAAGCCGGCAGCGCGAGCACAAAGACGAGCGCGGCCAGGGCGAAGATCGGTCGGGCGATTGGCATTGCGGAAGTGTAGCCTCCTGGGCGATGTCGATGAATGCCGTGTTGCTTGCAGGATCGGTGGTTCTATCCGGGACCGTCGCGGGCGTGTCGGTGCACGAGGCCGTGGGCCCAGTCCAGGGCCTCGCCAGCTGGGGCACCACCGAGGTGGTGTTTGCGCTCGACGACGGCGAGCAGG
>JAJDAI010001056.1 GCA_029261955.1 Deltaproteobacteria bacterium
CCAGGCCGCCGCGGGCACCCGGAACCACGGCGAGGTCCATGTGGCCAACAAGACGGTGGGCTTCAAGAAGGTGAAGCTCTACACCTCGGAGAACTGCGGTTACGGCGACGTGCACCTGCCCGACATCGAGCTGCACACGACCGGCTTCTGGCTGAGCCTGGATGGCCAGCAGCTCTCCGAGGCGGGCTACCGGGGCCTCGAAGTCGTCGACGGCCTGCTGGGACTTGGCAAGGTTCTGCGAGGGCTTGGGGCCCTGCACCTCATGTGCGACGTCTCGGATCTCGGCTTGTCCCTGGCCGATCCCGAGGACGCCTGGGTCGCGGGCGTAACCGCCAGCGGCGCGCGCACCATCCAGCCGCTGGATCCCGCCGGCCAGGTGCCGGCCGAACTGCACCTGCTGCGGCCGACGCTCTTCCTCTACGACAACCTGCCCGGCGGCGTCGGCTTCTCGGAGAAGCTCTTCGGCCTCAGCGACACCCTGATGAAGGAGGCGCGGCAGCTCATCGCCGGCTGCGACTGCGGCGGCGGCTGCCCCTCCTGCGTGGGCCCCCTGGGCGACGTCGAGCAGGGAGCGCGGGCCGTCGCCCTGGACCTCGCAGACTGGATGGCGGGCACCATCGAGCGTCCGCGTGGCCCCGAGCTGGCCGCAGCCTGGCTGGCCGGCGGGTGAGCTCGCTGCGGGATCGGCTCCGCCGCCACCTCGGCTCCCCCGAGGAGCTGCGCGAGCGCCTGTCCGCCGAGCCCGATCCGACCCCCGACGAAGTGGAGGAGGAGCCGAGCGAGATCGCCGTGGGCTCCCGACTCGCCCGCCTCATGCGTGCCCGCAGCACACGCGCCGCACTCCGTCACGGCGCCCGAAAGGCGGCGGATCTGGAGGCCGCCTCGGACCGCGCGAAGCAGCGTGAGGCGGTGACGGAGGGCCTGCGCCGTCGCGTTCGGCCCAGCGATCCCAAGCGGCCCATCACCCGCCCCCCGGCCGTGGAGATGGTCGCGGTCCGCAACGAAGCCGGTCGCTGCATGATGGGCGAGCTGGTCCTGCCGCCGGAGCACCTGCATGGCGCCATCGCCCCGGCCGACGCCCTGGACGTGGACGGCGGCGCCGCGCTGCTGCTGTCGGGCGACCCGGCGCTGGCCGATTTCGACCCGTGCCGCGCCCTGTTCTTCGACCTCGAGACCACGGGCCTGATGGGCGGGAGCGGCAACCTGGCCTTCGTCATCGGGGGCGTGCGCATCCTGCCCGACGGCTCCGCGCGCCTGATCCAGCTCCTGCTGCGTGAGCCCGGGGACGAAGCGGCTGCCCTGGTCGAGCTGGACCGGGAGATGCGGGACGTCACCCACCTCGTGTCCTTCAACGGCAAGTCCTTCGACCGGAACGTGCTCGCCGACCGGCTCACCATGAACCGCATGGATCCGGAGCCGGTGCTCGCGATGCCCCACCTGGACCTGCTGCACCCGGCGCGGCGCCTCTTCCGGGGCACCCTCGAGCGCTGCAACCTGGCCTCGCTCGAGGAGGGTCGCCTGGGCGTCTACCGGGACGAGCTGGAGGAGATCAGCGGCGCCGACGTTCCTGAGCGCTGGTTCCGCTACCTGCGTGAGGGGCGGGACGAGCTGCTCCAGCCCGTGCTCGACCACAACGCCCTCGACGTGCTCACCCTGGCCACCCTCGCCGCGGACCTCACCCGCTGCGTGGTGGCGCCCGGCGCCGCGCTGCCCGAGCCCCGCGCCCTCGTCGCTGCCGCCCGGCTCCTGCTGGATCGGGGCGAGCCGGAGCGGGCGGTCGAGGTCCTGCAGATGGTGGTCCGCGGGTCCGACGAAGACCCCGTCGTCTACGGCGCGCTCGGTGTGTGGGGCGAACACCTGCGGAAGCAGGGCCGGCACGACGAGGCGCTGCCGCTCTGGGCGCGCATGCGGGCCGGGGCGGGGGGCTCCGATCCCGAGCCGTGGCGCCGGGCGGCCATCGCGCTCGAGTGGAACCTGGCGCGACCGGCCGAGGCGCTGGAGCTCGTGGAGGAGTTCCTCGCGCGCGTCCCGGGTCAGCTCGCGGCGGCCATCGCGCCGGAGCTGGAGGCCATGGAGCGCCGCCGTGAGCGACTCAGGAAGAGGCTGAGCCGGGCTTGAAGGCGGAGAGCCGGTCGGGCTCACGCGCCCACTCGGGGTGCAGCCGGTTCACGCGCTCGTGGCCGCAGCGCTGGCAGCGCTGCTTCAACCGAAAGCCGCCGTCGCGCTGGCTGAGCTCCACCGGCGCCATGAGCCCGTCGCAGTCGCTCGCCCGGTCGCCCGGCACCTCGCCGTCGACGTGCAGGCTGTGCAGGCAGCGGGGGCAGTGATTCCGCACCGCCGAACCGGGGGCCTCGGGCACGTCGAAGCCGCAGTGTGCGCAGACGAAGGCCTCGTTTCGGGCGATGGGGTTCTTGCGTCGGCGGGCCTCGGACTCACGCCCCTGGGCCAGCCGCAGCACACGCTCCGCCGAGGCCTCGGGCTGCTCGACCCGCTCCCGGAGCGCAGCCAGCACCGCAGTGCCATCGACCGCGGCCGCCACGGCCTTCCGGGCCGCCTTGCTGCCCGCCGCGCGGGCGACGAACCAGTCGGGGCCCTTCCCTTCAGCCAGCGCTTCAAGGGCTTGCTGCCAGATCGCACGGTCAGCGCCCTTTCCCGGTCCGCTCACGGTGTCCAGCCCGGCCCCAGGATCCCCTGCCCGTAGCGGGGCGGCACGGGGGGCGTGGCCACGCCGGGCCGGGCCACCGCGTAGAGGATCCAGCCGTAGCCGTCCTCCCGGTCGACCGGCGTGAGCGCCACGGGACCGGCGTAGACGGCCACGCCCTCGCGCAGCCAGGGTGCGATGCGGTTGCTGTCGTTCCACTCCTCGGCGAACCAGAGCACGTAGTCGATGCGCTCACCCTTCAAGTACTCCCCGAAGGTGTCCTTGTCGCCGCCGTCCAGGTGCCCGGGGAGAAAGGCCCAGGCGTAGACGCGGAGGGGGGAGTCGACACGCTTCAGCCAGACCTCCGGGATGGAGCCCACGAGCACGCCCGCGTCGGGCGGGAGGGTGTCCTCCATCCAGCGCGACAGGTCCAACTGCGGCCGGTACCAGCGGTCCGAGCGGTCCCGTTGGTACTGCACCTCGTGGGCGAAGGCCGGCGCGACGGACAGGGCGATCGCGAGCCACGCGATCGGCCGCAGGACGGCGGGACCACGCTTCAACCGCCGCTCCAGGAAGGACCAGCCAAGCCCGG
>JAJDAI010001057.1 GCA_029261955.1 Deltaproteobacteria bacterium
GGCGCCCGCGCGCGCGGACGAGCCCGTGGCGCCGGTCGTGGTGCGCGAGGCCTTTCCCGACTACCCGCAGGCCCTGCGTGAGTCGGGGGTCGGCGGCGAGGTGTTGCTGCTGCTCGAGCTCGACGAGACCGGGCGGCCCTACGGCGCCACGGTCGTGCAGGGGGTGCACCCCGATCTCGATGCGGCGGCGCAGGCGGCGGGGATGCTGCTGCGCTTCCGCCCGGCGATGGTCGACGGCCAGCCGCTGCCCAGCTCCATCCACTACCGCTTCACCTTCACGCCCGAGGGGCCCACGGACGAGCGAAAGACCCGCGTGCTGAAGCGGGGCGAGGAGTCCGAGGAGATCGTCGCCCACGTGCTCGTGACGGCGGAGCGCCCCTGGCGCGTCTTCACCCAGCAGCGCGAAGCGGCGGTCGAGGGCAGCGGCGTCGGGGCCTACCGCATCGGCCGGCGCGACATCGAGCTCACGCCCGGCGCCATCAGCGACGTCAACATGGTGCTGCACACCCTGCCGGCGGTGTCCCGCGCGTCCTTCTTCGTCGGCAGCTACAGCGTGCGGGGCGGCGACCCGGCCGAGAACGTCACCTACCTGGACGGCGTGCGCCTCGACGTGCCCGACATCCAGGGCCTGCTCAGCCGCTTCAACCCGAACCTCATCGACACCGTCACCGTCTACGCCGGCAGCCAGCCCGCGAACCTGGCCGAGAGCGTCGCCGGGGTCACGGACATCACCTACGCCGCCCCGCCCAACGATCGCTTCCACGCGCTGGTCGACCTGAACTTCCTCAGCGTGAGCGGCCAGGTCGCGGGCCCCATCGGCAAGAACGGCGCGCCGGCCTCCTTCGTGCTGTCCGTGCGGCGGGCGCTCACGGACGCCTACCTGGCCCTGCTGGAGGAGGCGGGGGTCTACGACGGCCTGCAGTTCGGCTTCGGGGACGTCTTCACCCGGCTGCACTTCGAGCCCGGCGGAGACGGCCGCTCCCGCATCGACGCGACCGCGCTCTTCTCGGACGACACGATCACGCTGGCCCCCTCGGATGCCATCGCCACGGTGGATACGACGCTGCACTGGCTGGGATCGCTGCGGCACCGCTGGGAGCCCATCGAGCGCTTCGCCTGGAGCCAGCAGTTCGCGGTCACGTGGATGGCCGAGCGGAACGAGCGCGACGACGTGATCTTCCGGGACGCGGAGGATCTGGAGCTGTCCTTGCGCTCCGACTGGCGGGTCGGGCTGTGGAAGCAGTCGAACCTGCGCGTCGGCGTCGAGTACCGCCACCGCGAGCTGAGCGACACCGGCACCGCCTTCGACCCGCGCCGCCGGCCGACCTGGATCGAGGCGGCCTGGGCCGACGAGGGCGCGCTGCGCGTGGACCTGGACACCCAGGAGCAAGCGGACGAGCTGGCGCTCTACGGCGACTTCGAGGCCGCGTCCTTTCTGGGCTTGCCCGCCGACGTTCGATTCGGGCTGCGGTGGACGCCGATCAACTCCACGGGGGAGGGGGTCGTCTCCCCGCGCGGCAGCCTCGCGGTGCACCTGACGAAGGGCACGACGCTCAAGGTGCACGGCTCGATGACGCACCAGTTCCCCGACGCCGTGGGCCTCTTCGATCCCGAGGTGGGGGCCGAGGAGCTGGACGCGGCCCGCGCGATCCTGGCCTCGGTCGCGCTGGAGCAGCGCTTCGACTTCGGCCTGAACCTGCGGGCCGAGGGCTACGCGCGCTTCCTCGACCAGCTGCTCGTGTGGCCGGACACGGACGCCGCCCTGGCAGACCAGAGCTACGCGAGCGTCGGCAGCGGTGGGGCCCTGGGCGTGGACATCTCCGCCGGCATCCGGCGCCCGGCCTGGGGCGCCTGGGGCTCCTACTCCTTCCTCTACACCCGCCGCAGCAACCCGCTCAACACGGCCGGGCCCGAGACCTACGAGCCCTGGTTCTCCACCCCGCACATGATCAAGATGGGCGGGGACCTGCGCTTCGGACGCCGCCGCGACCTCACGCTGTCGGTGAGCCTCAGCTTCGCGGAGGGGCGGCCCTTCTCGCCCGTCGTGCACCAGTTCGACCGGGGGGAGGGCGCCTGGCTGGGCGAGGCCTACGACTACGGCCAGCAGCGCTGGGGCTGGCAGAACGCCCTGTCGGCGCGGCTCGAGTACCAGCGGGTGATCAAGGGCCGCTTCAAGCTGTCGCTCTACGTGGACCTCGCCAACTTCCAGCTCGATCAGAACATGACGGTGATGCGGGCCCGCGAGCGCGCGTACGACCTCGCGGAGCGGCCGAAGGCGCCCGAGCTCTTCGACGCGGCCCGTTTCCCGGTGCTGCCCTGGGTCGGCGTGCGGGGGGAGCTGTGATGCGCTGCCTCTGGATCCTCCTGCTTCTGCTGACCGGCTGCGGCGACGCCGTCTGGGTGCCCCAGGTCGGGCTGCCCTGGTGGCAGGCGAACGAGCTGCCGGCGGAGCAGGTCGAGGGGGACTGCGTCGTCGGCTTCGACGCCGTGGTGCTGGGCCTCGTTCAGGTCGATCTGTGGGACGCCGAGGGCTGGACGGCGCCCGAGATGCAGGCGCTGGACCTGACCCGGGGGCTGATCACCCTGGGCGAGGTGCGCGTGCCCGCGGCCGGCGCCTACGAGTCCGTGGAGCTGGAGCTGGGGCCGGTGGGTCCGGGGGATGGCTCCGCCGCGGACGGGAGCGCCACCGAAGCGCAGCGCGCCCGGATCCAGGCCGGCGGCTTCGTGACCGGCTGGGTGAGCTGCGGGGAGGAGCGAGCCGACTTCGAGCTGGCGGTGCCCGAGGCGCGGGTGATCTGTCCGACGCCGGACGAGCTGGAGATCACGGCGCAGGCGTCCTTCGCGACCCTCAGCGTCTTCGACCCCGGCGCGCTCCTGGGGGAGGGCTCCCTCGACGGGCCAGCCCTGCTGGCCGGGCCCATCGAATCGATCGGCGCCGGCGGGGCCTGGAGAAACGGCGACGGCACCCCCTGCGTGCTCGCACCCTGAGCGCCCCACTCGCCCCGCGCCCTGATCGCTGCTAAATGGCGCCCGTGCCGACCCCTCCCCCCCTCGTTCGTGCCCTCGCCCTGTTCTGGGGGCTGGGGGGTGTGGTCCTCATCCTCGGCTCGGCGCTCTCGCGGCTCACCCCGCGCGTCTTCGAAGCCCTGGACCTGGGCCTCGGCCCCGTGCACTGGGTGTTCGGGATCGTGTGGGTCGCCTTCATGGCCTACTCCGAGGGCTACCGGGGCTTCCAGCTGCGGGCCTCGCCCACCGTCGTGGCCCGCGCCTTCCACCTCGCCGACAACCCCCGCCCGCTGCACCTGCTGCTCGCCCCGCTGTTCTGCATGGGCTACTTCCACGGCAGCCGACGCCGGCTGCTGACGTCCTGGGGCGTGTCGACGGCGATCGTGGGCCTGGTGCTCATCGTGCACCGCATGCCGCAGCCCTGGCGTGGCCTGGTGGATGCCGGCGTGGTCGTGGGGCTGACCTGGGGTGTGATCGCGATGCTGGTGTTCGCGGTCCTGGCCCAGCGCGGCGGGGCCACGGTGGATCCGCAGCTCCCCTGACGCGCTGCTAGGGAAGCGAAGCGAGGTGCGTGCGCGCCTCGATGACCTTGACCATGTCGTGGTGCTCGAGCGCTACCGCCTCCCAGGCTGCGAGCGCCTTCTTCGTCTGGCCGCGCACCTTGCCGTCCTCGGGGCTGGCCCGCAGCTGACCGACCATCGCGGTGCCGTGGACTTCGTGCGCCCGCAGGAGGATGCCGGGGAAGTCCGCGGGCTCCGTCATCGCGGCCTTCCTCGCGCTGCCCTTCGCGGCCAGCGCGGCCTCGGCGAAGCGCCCCTCCTGGAGCAGGCAGGCCCCGCGCAGGGCCTCCAGCCGGAGCTCCCTCTTCCACTTCTTCAGGTCATCGAAGCGGGCGACGAGGGGGCAGGAGCGCTCGAACTGGCCGCGCGCGTCGAAGTGGATGGCGAGCAGGATGACGCTCCAGGCGTCGTCGCGCTTCGTGAGGTCGATGGTCTCGAGCCCGGCCGACAGCTCCTCGACCTCGGGCCTGGACAGCTCGCCGGCCCACGCGCGGTTCAGGTGCTGCTGCGCCCAGGAGGCCTGCGCCGCGCCCGCGGCGAGCAGAACGACGGCGATGACGAGCAGCATTCGGTGCACGGTCCACTCTCCTCAAGCCCGGCGTCGCAGAGGTCCCTCGATCGCAGACGCTATGCCCTGATGACGATCTGGACCACCCGATCCTTCGACTTTTTCCGGGAACCCGGCTCGCTCCTCGGGGTCGGTTCTGGCCAGGAGCGCCTTCACGGGCCTCCCCACCGCCCGAGTGGCGGGTTGCGGACCAACCTGGGGCCGGGGGCGTCGCGCAACCCACACATGGGCACACCAGCCAATTGCGGCCGGGGTCACGAACCCTCGGGATGCCGAGAGTCGAGGACCCAGCCATGTCGCTGCCGACCGCGCGGACGCACTCGTCCGTTCTCCACCCCCACCAACAGCTCGCCCAGGTGGACGACGTCCTGCACGTCGACGCCGAGCTCGAGACCGACGGGCCGCTGCCCGGCCTCGACCTGCGCGCTCCACCCCTGCTCGAGGTCGCCCAGATCTGGTCGGGCATCGTCCTCGGGGTCCAGCACTTCGATCGGGACCGGTCCGATGTCTGGATCGGCGACAGCCGCGACCGCCGCGCCACGCCGGACTTCTTCGTGTCCTCGGACGAGCTGCCCGGCGAGCGCTGGCCCCTGGTCCAGCAGGACGCTCGCGGGGTGCACGTCAACTTCACGCCCGGCTCATCGGGCTTCCTCCAGCGGGGCGACGATCGGATCTCCTGCGAGGAGCTGGTCGAGTCGGGCCGCGCGCGGCCGGTGGGGACGCACCTCCAGGTGACCCTCGGGGACGGGGAGCGCTTCGTCGCCGACGAGGGGCACGCGCTCTTCCTCATCCGCCGCGTGTCCCGGCCGGCGCGGCTGCCGGTGGGGCGCGGCGAGGTCGACTGGCTCTTCGGGGGCCTGCTCACGGCCCTGCTCTTCGTGGCCTTCGCCCTGGGCATCACGCTGGCGATGCAGCCCTACGACCCGCGCCACGAGACCCTGACCCTGCCCGAGCGCTTCGTGCGCCTGAACCTCGAGGAGGTCGAGAAGGAGAAGAAGACCCCCGGTCAGGCCGACACAGGCGAAGGCCGCCGCGCGCAGGACGAGCCAGGCAAGACCGGTGAGAAGGAGGCGGTTCTGAGGCGGGCGAAGGGCCCGAAGATCGCGGTTGACCAGGCCGAGCTGAACCGGCAGATCGCCCGCAAGTCGGGGCTGCTCGCCGAGCTGGACCGCATGACGGACGCCGGCATCTTCGCCAGCGACGGGCTGGGCAACGAGGTCACGGCGGCCCTGGGTGGGCTCATCGGCGCGCAGCTCGGGCAGCAGCACGGCTTGGGCGGGCTCGCTCCTCGCGGGGGGGCCTACGGGGGTGGTGGGGACGCGGTCGGCATCGGCGGGATCAGCACGCGCGGCGGGCGCTTCGGCGGTGGGGGACCCGGGCGTCGACCGGGGGTCCGCGGGACCGGGCGCAACGGCGGCTCACCCGGCGGCTCGGCGGGCGATCCCATCATCCTGGGCTCGCTGAGCAAGTCGGTCATCGACCGCGTCGTCAAGGCCAGGCTGGCGAGCATCCGCTACTGCTACCAGCGTGAGCTGAGCCGCGACCCCGAGCTCGCCGGCAAGCTCGTGGTCAAGTTCACGATCAGCAAGGAGGGGACCGTCAGCACCGCCGGCACGAAGGCATCGACCCTCAACTCGCCGGTGGTGGAGGCCTGCCTCAAGAAGCAGTTCCTGCGCATGCGCTTCCCCAAGCCGGCGGGCGGCGGGATCGTGATGGTCTCCTACCCCTTCGTGTTCAACGCGGCCGGCGGCTGATCGAGGGGCGCTGCGGGGGGCTCGGCCTTCCGCAGCGTCTCCCGCATCCGCAGCTGGACCAGCGTGCCCGAGGCCGCGGTCAGGGCGGCGATCGCCCACAGCGCGGCTTCCAGGCCGAAGGCGTCGGCGACCAGGCCGGCGATGATCGCGCCCGCCGCGTAGCCCGAGTCCCGCCACAGCCGGTAGACGCCGACGGCGCTCGCCCGCCAGGTGGGGTGCGCCACGTCGCCGATGGCGGCCAGCAGCGTGGGGTAGACCATGGCGGTGCCCGCGCCGAGCAGCGCCGCGCCGAGCGCGAAGCCCGCGAAGGTCGATGCCCTCGCCACGACCGCGATCCCCACCGCCTGCAGGAACATGCCCCCCACGATCAGCCCCTTTCGGCCCAGGCGGTCCGAGGCCGCGCCCGTGGCCAGCTGGCCCAGGCCCCAGACCGCGGGGTAGGTCGCTGCGAGCCACCCGATCTGCCGCAGGTCCATGCCCGCGCCCGCCCAGAGCAGGGGGAAGAGCCCCCAGGCCATGCCGTCGTTGAGGTTGTTGACGAAGCCGGCCTGGCTCACCGCCGAGAGGTCCCGGTCGGTGAAGGAGGTGCGCAGGACGACGTCGCGGGCCGACAGGCTCGAGGCCGCGTGAGCCGAGGCCTCCTTCGCCACGTGCCCCCGCGTGTCCCGCACCAGGAACACGCTCAGCAGCAGGCCGATCACCGCGAAGCCGACGCCCAACCAGAAGGGCTCGGGCCTCAGCCCGTAGCGGGCGGCGAGGTAGCCGGTGCCCAGGGCGGACAGCGCCACGGCGAGGTAGCCCGCGAACTCGTTGAGCCCCATGGCCAGGCCGCGCTGCTTCGGGCCCGCCAGGTCGATCTTCATGATCACCGTCGTGGACCAGGTCAGGCCCTGGCTGATGCCGAGCAGCGCGTTCGCGGCGAGGATCCAGCCCCAGGTCGGTGCCCACATCAGCAGCAGCGGCACGGGCAGCGCGATGAGCCAGCCGCCGACCAGCACGGCCTTGCGTCCCCAGCTGTCCGAGAGGCGGCCCGCGATGTAGTTGGTCGCGGCCTTCGTCAGGCCGAAGACGACGATGAAGGACAGCACCGCGGAGCGCGCGGCGAGGCCGAACTCGTCCTCGGCCAGGGCGGGCAGGATGGCGCGCTCCAGGCCCACCATGGCGCCCACGAAGGCGTTGACGAGGACCAGCAGCGCGAACTGCGGGAGGTTGGCGCGCAGGCCGAGGCGGGGACTCACGGCCGGGCCGCCTCGAGTGCGCCGCCGTCGGCTGCCCACTCCGCGACGCCGTCCTCGAAGCGCGCCGCCCGGTAGCCCCGGGCTTGGAGCAGCCGCACCGCGTCCGCCGCGAAGGTGCAGTAGGGCCCGCGGCAGCACGCGACGATGAGGCGGTCGGCGGGCAGCTCGGCCAGGCGATCGGCCAGGGCTTCGACGGGGATGGAGCGGGCGCCGGGCAGGTGGGCCTGCTCGAACTCCGCGGTCGGGCGCACGTCGATGAGCACCGCCCCGTCCTCACGCAGCAGTGCAGTCAGGCGCTCACGGTCGATGGAGGGCGCGTCTTCGAAGAACGAGTCGGTGGTCTCGCGCAGCTCCGCGCTGCGGGCGTGGGCCAGGCGCCGGAGGGCCACGAGGACCTCGGAGACCCCGGGCGCGAGCCGGTACTCGATCGTGGTGCCCTGGCGCTCCGTGTCCACGAGCCGCGCCCGCTTGAGGACCTGGAGGTGCTGCGAAGCGCTCGCGATGGGCTGGGCGGTCGCGCGGGCCAGGGACTCGACGGGGCGGGGGCCCTGGACCAGCAGGTCCACGAGCTCCAGGCGCCGCGGCGAGCCCAGCGCCTTCGTCACGTCGGCGAGCCCGCCGTAGGCCGCCCGCTTGAACTGCCGGGGAGATTCTGTATTCAACATAGTTATTGAATAGCGAGCGGTGAAGGAATCCGCAAGGCCCCATTGCGCGGCCGGGCGCGGCGACCGAGGGATCAGGCCCTCCTGCTAGGCTTCGCCCATGCCCGATCTCGTGCTCGCCACCCGCCCCCTCGGCTTCGTCTGGGACACCGACGACCCCTTCCTGTTCTGCGTGCATCACGAGGACGCCTACCCGCGCGGGAACGGCCAGCTCGCGCCGGCGGCCTCGCTGGCCGGGCGGAAGATCGGCTCCGACTTCGAGGGGATCGACGGCTGGCGCATGTACCACGGGGACTCCGTGCCGGGCTTTCCCCAGCACCCCCACCGCGGCTTCGAGACGGTCACGCTGGTCAGGCGGGGGCTCGTGGACCACGCCGACTCCATGGGCGCGACGGGCCGCTTCGGCGGCGGGGACGCGCAGTGGATGACGGCGGGCAGCGGGGTGCAGCACTCCGAGATGTTCCCGCTCGTGGACGAGCAGGCGGACAACCCGCTGGAGCTGTTCCAGATCTGGTTGAACCTGCCCGCCGCCGACAAGATGGTGCCGCCGCACTACAAGATGCTCTGGAGCGAGCAGGTGCCCACGGTCGACTCCGTGGACGCCCGCGGCCTGGCGTCGAGTGTGACGGTCATCGCGGGTCTGCTGGACGGCCGGGCTCCGCCTCCTCCCCCGCCGCACAGCTGGGCCAGCCAGCCCGACGCGGACGTCGCCATCTGGACCATCCGCCTCGCGGCCGGCGCGACCTGGACCGTGCCCCCCGCCCAGGCGGGGACCCAGCGCACGCTGTACTTCTTCGACGGCGCGCACCTGGCGGTGGGCGGTCAAGCGGTCGGCCGGCGAACCGCGGTGCGCGTGAGGGCGGATCGACCCGCCTTGCTCGAAGCGGGCCCCGAGCCGGTGGAGCTGCTGATGCTCCAGGGCCGGCCCATCGGGGAGCCGGTGGCGCACCACGGTCCCTTCGTCATGAACACCCGCGCGGAGCTCGTGCAGGCCTTCAACGACTACCAGACCACGCGCTTCGGCGGCTGGCCCTGGGAGCGGCAGGACCCCGTGCACGAGGCGACGAAGGGCCGCTTCGCGCGCCACGCTGATGGGGAGGTCGAGCTGCCCGCTTGAGCGACCGCGCCCCGCCGCGTGCTGCGGCTGGTAGCGTCCGGCCATGCGCTGGCTCCTGCTCGTCCTCCTCCTGCTCCCTTCTCTCTCGGCCGCCGCGCCGGCCCCCGGGCTCGTGCGCTGCGAAGGCCGCGTCGACGGCGGCGCCACCTCGCTGCGGGTCGTCGGCTACGGGCCCGACTCCGTCGGCGCGAAGGCGCGCGCGCTCCAGCTCGGGCGGGTCGCCGCCGAGCAGGCCCTGGGCGCCGATCTGTGGCCCTGGCTGCTCTCGGACGAGATGGTGGCGAAGCGGGACTCGGAGCCCCGGCTGCGCGGCGTGCTCCAGGACAACGCCCTGGGCGTGCCCGGCTTCAAGTGGAAGGAAGGCCGCTGCGAGGGCGTGAAGCTCCCCGCCGGCGGCAAGGCCGGCTGGAGCGCGACGGTGGGCGAGGCGACCGTGGTGCGGGGCCTGCCCGACGTGGCCGCCTCCGCCGCCCAGCGACACGGCTGCCTGCGCTCCTGGGAGGCCGGGCTCTCCCGCGCGCTCCTGGATGTGGTCGCGGCGGATGCGTCGGACTCCGGAGCCGTGCTGCACAAGGCCCTCCAGGGGCAGCTGAGCAGCCTGCAGACCTGCCTGCTGGAGGCGCCCGTGCTGGCGGCGGCCACCGGCTCCCGCTCGAGGGGGGGCAAGGCGAAGGGGCTCGTGCAGTGCACGCGGCACCCGCTGGTGCCGGGCGGCGAGTCGGGCATCGGCTGGGGCATGGAGCTGGAGCGGGCGGCCGAGGAGGCGGCCTGGGACGCGGTGGCCACGGAAGCTCGCGCGGCCCTGGCGGCCGGGCTGGCGGCGGCGGCGGGACCTCGGGATCGCCGGGTGATGGACGTGAACCGGGGGCTCAACCGGCTCCGGGCGCTGGTGCCCTCGGACGCGGTGGAGCTCGCCGTGACCTCCTGCGCGGCCGTGAGCGAGGACGCCCCCTTGTCCTGGAAGCCGAGCGACGCGGGCATCCGCGCCGACTGCGCGCAGGACTGGAGCGCGATGGTGGTCACCCCGGCGGCTTCGGACCTGCCGGCCGACGCGCGCGACGGGCTGTGCCGGGCCCGGATTCGGGACGGGGCCTCGCAGATGCGGGCCGCCTTGTCCTCGGGAGGCTCCGACGCCGATCGCTTCCGGGGCTGGGAGCGCACGCTGCGCTGCGACGCCGCCTGCCGAGGTCAGACGGCCATGGCCCCCGCAGCCGCGATCGGGCTGCCCGGCGTGCCCGACCGCTCCCAGCAGAAGAGGGCGCTGGCCCTCGCGAAGAAGGCCGCCAAGAAGCGGGACCTGCAGGCCCTGTCCCTCGTGCTGCCGGCGCTCGACGAGCCGCGGGTCGCGCGCTCGGTGGAGCGGGCCGGCGACGCCTTCTGGACCCGCCTCGACGCCGCGCTCAAGGCGGCGGACCTGGGCGACTACAGCTGGCGCGAGCTGGGCGGGATCCACGTGCTCCAGCCGCAGGACTGAGCGCGTCGAGCGGACCGGGGATCAGCCCGGCGTCACCACCCGGCGCTCCGTGAGCACGTGCTGGAGCCGCACGTCGTGCTCGTCGGTGGGCACGAGCTCCACCCGCAGCCCCTCCAGGGCGAGGCCGACCGTGCAGGCGGAGGCCTGCGCGAGCGTCCGGTCGTAGTAGCCGCCGCCGTAACCCAGGCGGTTGCCCCCCAGGTCCCAGGCCAGCAGGGGGACGAGGATCCAGTCCGGCTCGACCTCGTGGGTGCTCACGGGCTCGCTCACGCCGAAGCGGCGCACGACCAGCGCGTCCCCGGGAGCCCAGCGGTGAAAGGCCAGCGGCCGGCCCGGCGCCACCACGACGGGCAGCGCGGTGATCACGCCGCGCTCCCGGAGGGCCTCGACCAGGGGGAGCGGATCCAGCTCGTGGTGCAGGGGAAAGAAGGCGGCCACCACCGCGCCCGCCGGCACCTCGAAGTGCTCCAGGAAGCGATCGCGCAGCGCCTCCGCCAGCTCCGGAGACGGCTCCGGGAGCAGCTCACGCCGACGCAGGCGCGCCGAAGCGCGCAGCGCGGCCTTGCGCTCGTCGAGGCCGATCAGGGCGTCGAATCCAGGGCGCTCGCCACCAGGGCGTCGTCGGCCACCTGGGGCAGCGTGATGTGCATGAGCGGGTCCTCGTTCATCGCCTGCGTCGCCGCGTAGACAGCGCCCTCGTTCCGCGCCCAGGCCCGCCTCGCGAGCCCGTTGGCGACGTCCCAGCTCAGCATGGACTCGGCGCGCCTCGCGGCGCCTACGCTCCCGTCGAGCAGCAGACCGAAGCCGCCGTTCATCACCCGCCCCCAGCCCACGCCGCCGCCGTTGTGCAGCGAGACCCAGGTCGCTCCGCGCATCGCGTCGCCGACGAAGTTGTGCACGGCCATGTCGGCGCAGAAGCGGGAGCCGTCGCGGATGTTGGCCGTCTCGCGCCAGGGCGAGTCGGTGCCGCTGACGTCGTGGTGGTCGCGCCCGAGCACCACCGGCGCCGAGAGCGTGCCGTCGTCGATGGCCCGGTTGAAGGCAGCCGCGATGAGCCGCCGGCCCGCGTGGTCGGCGTAGAGGATGCGGGCCTGGGAGCCCACCACCATCCGGTAGCTGCCGGCCTCCCGGATCCAGCGCAGGTTGTCGATCATCTGCTGGCGGATCAGCGGGTCCGCATCGCGAGCCTGCGCCTCGATGACCTCGGCGGCGAT
>JAJDAI010001058.1 GCA_029261955.1 Deltaproteobacteria bacterium
GAGATGGAGATCTTCGACGTCAAAACCGCCAACCGCGATAAGGCCGTGTGGGCCGCCGCTCGCGGCGAGCGCGACGAGGTACTCCTCGACCCGCGGATCTGTGATGGCCAGATGGGCTTCGGACATGCGGAACGGAGTATAGCGAGCAGGCTCCGAGGCTTTCTGTGGGCTCCGCCTATAATTTCCCCGACCGGCGCACCGGCGGTTCAAGCCCTCGGTGGACGCACTCCAAGCCAGCACCACGCCGCCCGCGCGGGCGCACGCACCGAAGGGCGATCGCTCCGTGGACCCCCGGCGTGCCCCGCACCTGCGACTCGTTCCCGGCACCGACGCGGTGTCCGACGAGGACCTGATGCTGCGCTACCGCGACGGCGACACCTCGGCCTTCGACGCCCTGGTGCAGCGACACCGCGGCCGCGTCTTCGGCTACCTGCGGCGCATGGGCCTGCGACCCGCCCGGGCCGACGAGCTGGTGGCCGACGTCTTCCTGAAGCTGCACCGCGCCGCGCCCCGCTACGAGGTCAGCGCGAAGTTCACGACCTTCCTCTACACAATCACCTACCGCGCGGCGCTCAACGCCCGCGAGAAGGCCCACCACCAGCTCGACCGCTCCGTCGGCGACTCCGGGGACCTCGAGGCGCGGCACGCCGAACCCGCGCCCGCCCTGCACGGGGACCCCGAGCGCGCGCTGGCCGTGAAGCGCGCCTTCGCCGCCGTCGATCGCGAGCTGCTGACCCTGCCCGAGGGGCACCGGGCCGCCTTCGTCCTCTACTACAAGCAAGGTCTGGGGTGCAGCGAAGTCGCTGAAGCCCTGGGCATCAGCTCCGCCGAAGCCAAGGGCCGCCTCGCGTACGCCCGCAAGCTCCTGCGCAGCCGACTCGATCGGCTGCTGGAGGAACGCCGTGACTGAGATGACCGCCACGCCCCACGACGCCCTCGACCGCCTGCTCGCGCTTCGGCCCGACGACCTGGACGGTTGGGAGCAGGACCTCGCAGCAGAGCTGCCGGAGCACGAACGCGCCGCCATCGAAGCGGAGGACGTCGCGTTTGACGCCCTGCTCGCCGGCTGGGCCGCGCACGACGTGGAGGCCGAAGCTCCCGAGGTGCCCCCCGCGCTCTTCGCCGAGCCCGCGCTGCGCCCGCGCCGCCGCCGTGCCCCCATGCGATCGAGCCCCGCCTGGATGGCGCCGGCCGCCCTCGCCGCCTCGCTCGCCGTGGTCGGTTTCGGGATGTGGCAGCTCCGGCCCGAACCCGCAGCGGGTCTCAAGGCCGTCAGCTCCATCGAGGCGACGCGGGTCGACCTGCAGTTCGGCGTGGAGCGCGCCGGCCTGGATGGGATGACCGTGGTCCCGGGCCGCAGCGGCGCGACCTACGGCGGAGACGACGCGATCGCGATGCGGATCGATGTCCAGGGCGAAGGCGGCTGGCTCTACCTGATCGAGGTGGGTGCCGGCGAGCCTCAGCTGCTCTACCCGCTGGGCGAGGGCAAGCGCGTCGACGCGGGCACGCACGGGCTGAGGTCGGCGGAGGGCGAGGCCCTCGTCTACCGCCCCGACGCGCCCGGCACCTACCGCTACGTCGCGCTCATCACCGACGAGTCCGTGGATCCCATGTTCACCCTGCAGGGCGTGCTCGAAGCTGGAGCGCCGCGGCCGGATCTCTGGCCTCGACACGTTCTGTCGGTGGACGATTTGACGCTGACCTGGGAGAACTGACCGCGTTGCTGCGCCTGCTCCCCCTGCTGATCGCCCTGCTGAGCGGGTGCGTCACGACCCAAGGCCTGCCTGAAGGCCAGCGGGACAAGGGGTTCTCCACCAGCCGCTCCACGAAGGAGGCCCTGGACGCCGCCTTCGCGCCGCGCAAGGTGGCGGTCGTCGTCGGCGTCGACACCTACGCGGACTCGGCCTTCCCGTCGCTGAAGTGGGCGTCTCACGACGCGCTGGCGGTGGGGGTCACGCTCGGCGATCCGGCCTATGGCGCCTTCGACCGCGTCATCGAGCTGACCGCCTCGAACCAGACCACCCGCGACCGCATCCTGGCCGAGCTGGTCAGCCTGCGGAACGACCTGCGGCGCCAGGACACCCTCGTCGTCTTCATCAGCAGCCACGGCACGATGGCGCTGGACGCGCAGGGCGAACCGCACCTCTACCTGGTCGCCCAGGACACGCGGCCGAAGGACCTGCGCGGCACCGCCATCGAGCTGGACGAGCTCCAGCGCTTCTTCAGCGACATCCGCGCCGAGCGCAAGGCCCTGATCCTGGACGCTTGCTACAACGGCGAGGCCAAGAGCACGCTCCAGCCCAGCGTGGCCCAGCGCATCGAGCGGCTGGACGAGTCTCCGACCCTGAGCCGCAAGGTCCGCCTGGGCGAGGCCGAAGCCCACCTCTTCGCGTCCACCTTCGGGCGGCCGGCGCGCGAGGACGACACCCTCGAGCACGGCGTCTACACCTACCACCTGCTCGACGCGATGACGTGGAGCCAGGCGGCCGCGGACTCCAACGCGGATGGGCTCGTGACCATCTACGAAGCGCACGACCTGGCGCGCAGCAAGACCGTCGCCTGGACCGCCGGCGCGCAGGTCCCCGAGGCCTACTTCCGCATGGTCGGGCGCAACGACCTCGTGCTGGTCGGCAGCCGCGAGGCCGAGACCGCCAGCGAGATGGGCCAGCTCTTTTGGTACGGCGCCGAGGGCGAGGCCTACGACGGCGCGGCGCTCTTCGTGGACGGCCGCGAGAAGGGCCTGCTGCCCGGCGCGGTGCCGCTGTCGCCCGGCCGACACCGCGTGAAGGTGGTGGGGCGCGACGGGCTCGTGCTGCAGGAGCGGTCGATCTTCGTGTCCGCCGCCGAGCCCATCCCCCTGGAGCTCGTGCGCGCGAGGCCGGCCTACTACGACGGCTTCCTCAGCGTCGGCCCGAAGGTGCGCATCGCGGCGACCGACGCGCTGCTGCCGCTGGTGGGGCGGGCGCAGGTCGGCTTCGAGGTCGACGGCGGCTACCGCTTCGTAGGCCCCGTGCGCGGCCTGACGATCGGCGGCGGGCTGGGCTACGCGCCACACCAGGCGAAGTTCGTGGACGCGGGCGCGGTGGAGTTCAAGCCGCGGCACGTGGTCTGGGGCGAGGCCGGCGTCGGCTACCGGGCCGGGCTGCCGGGCGGCACGCTCGGGGTCGGCTACCGGCTGCGGGTCACGGGGCTGACGGCGCTGGAGGGTCCGGGTTGTGATGGCACCGCGGCCTGCCAGAGCTGGGTCTACCTGAGCCACGGCGTGCAGGCAGAGCAGACGATCACCCTGCGCGGCCGCTGGGCGCTGCGCTTCGAAGAGGACTTCGGGGTGACGGGGATCGACGTCGGCGGCGGGCTGATGCCCGGGGTCGACGTGTCGGTCTCGATCGGGGTCGAGGTCGGGCTCTAGCAGAGCCCGGACTTCAGCAGATCGCGGTCACTCCGCCTCAGCGGCGGCCTTCACCAGCTTGATGTCGATCTGGACCCCCTCCTCGGGCATCGTCGGGAGGGTGTGAGTCTGGTCCGCGTGGCCGGGCGCGCCGTAGACGAGGACCCAGGGCGGCGGCCCCGAGTTCTCCTCGCGCAGGTGGATGGCGTAGCGCCCGTCGGCGTCCAGCGGATTCTTCTCGGGCCCCGTGTCGCTGCGCATGATCGTGATCGTGGCGCCCTTCACCGGCGCGCCGGCCGCGTCCGAGACGGTGCCGTGCACGCTCCGCATCTTGTAGAGCTCGGGATGGACCTGGTGCGCGGCGGGGGGCTCGTCTTCCTCAGCGGCGGGCTCGGTCGGCGCAGCCTCGGCGGGCGCCGGTTCGGCGCTGCACGCGGTCAGGAGCAAGAGGGCGATCGGCATCCAGCGCATGGTCGTCTCCGGGCCGAGCTTCGCCTCCTCGCGGAGCTCGGGCGGATCATCTCAGCGGCGGGGCTGGGAGGCCAGGCGGGGCGGGCTGGCGTCCCGAGCTACACCACCGCCAGCGGATCCCGATCCGCCTGCGAGACGAGGATCTTCGCGCCCCCACGCAGCTCCAGCGCCAGGCGCTCCGCG
The DNA here is from genome assembly GCA_029261955.1 of Deltaproteobacteria bacterium. Classification (GTDB taxonomy): domain Bacteria; phylum Myxococcota_A; class UBA796; order UBA9615; family UBA9615; genus CALCXL01. Next base: position 4,043 of record JAJDAI010001058.1, read on the forward strand.
AAGCGCGGCAGGTAGCCCCGCTCCGTGTTGGTGTGGTCGCAGAGGATGACGGACGCCCCGCTCGCGACCTTCGCCAGCACGTCGTGGTGCCGCATCTCCCCGGTCAGGAAGAGGTCGGGCCCCAGCAGGCCTTCGAAGAGGCTGCCGCCCGCCCCGGGGCACACGGCGATCTCGCGGATCTGCCGGCCGGAGGCGTGCGCCTCCGTCGCCGCCACGCGCACGTGCTCCAGACCCAGGTGCCGCTTCAGCCGCGCGACGATCTCCTCGAGCGGCGCCGACTCCATCAGCCGCGCGACGCGCCCCGCGCCGACCCCGGGCACCGGCTCGCTGTCCTCGTAGGGTTCGATGGGCCGGACATGCTCCACGGCGCCGAAGCCCTCGAGCAGCCAGTCGTTCAGGCCGCCGCGTGCCGCGTCCAGGGCCGTGTGCGGCGAGTGGATGGCGATGCCCTGGCGGATGGCTCGCAGCAGGGTCCGCTGGAGCGGCGCGTCCAGGCGCAGGCGCTTCAGGCCCGAGAAGATCGGCGGGTGGTAGCAGACAAGGAAGTCCGCGCCCCGCTCCAGCGCCTCCTCGAACACCGCCTCGTCCAGGTCCACGGTCAGCAGGATGGTGCCCACCACCTGGGTCCCGGGCGGCTCGACGAGCAGGCCCACGTTGTCCCAGTCAGCGGCGTAGGGCAGGGGCGCCAGCCGCTCGATGGCGGCGACGACCTCGGTCAGGGTGGCCATGCGTCCTCCGTGCCCGATCCTACACCGCTCGCCGCCCGCTACCCTTCGCCCATGGGCTGGCTGCTCCTGCTGCTGCTGTTTCCACCCGCCGCGCACGCCGGCCTGGACGGTGACGGCTGGACCGAAGCGGACGGCGACTGCGACGACGACGAGCCCGAGGTGCACCCCGAAGCCCCCGAGCTCTGCAACGGCCGCGACGACGACTGCGACGGCCTCGTGCCGACGGTCGAGACCGACCTCGACGGCGACGGCTACGCCCCCTGCTCCGGCTTCGACTGCGACGACCTGCGCAGCTGGGTCTTCGGCGGCGCGGACGAGCTCTGCGACGGGCTGGACGGGGACTGCGACGGATCGGTGCCCGAGGACGAGGTCGACGCGGACGGTGACGGCTCCCGGCTCTGCGCCGGCGACTGCGACGACGCGGACCCGGCCGTCTTTCCCCACGCCCCGGAGGGCTGCGACGGCCGAGACAGCGACTGCGACGGCGAACCCGCCGCGACCGAGCTGGACGGCGACGGGGATGGCCTCGCGCCCTGCGGCGGAGACTGCGACGACAGCACCGCGGCCGCCCACCCCGCCCAGCTCGAGGCCTGCGACGGCGCGGACAACGACTGCGACGGGA
>JAJDAI010001059.1 GCA_029261955.1 Deltaproteobacteria bacterium
GCAGCGGCTTCGACCGCCCCGACGCGATGCGGCGTGCCCTCCGCTCGGTGGGCGTCGCCTGCTTCCTGACCTCGCTGACCACCGCCGTCGGCTTCATGACCCTGCAGACGGCGCACCTCGAGATCCTGCGCGACTTCGGCCTCTTCGCCGCCCTGGGCGTGATGCTGACCTTCGGCCTGACCATCGTGTTCGTGCCCTGGGCCCTCGTCCGCTCGCCGGTAGACCCCGTCGTGCGCGACCCCGAGGAGCGGCTCGACACCGAATCCAACTCCCTGCTCGGTCGCCTCCTGACGGCGCAGAAGAACCTCGTGCTGCGGCGCCCGCGGACCGTCGCGGTGCTCTGCCTCACGCTGGCGGCCTTCTTCGCGGCGGGCATCCCGATGGCGCGCGTCGACAACTTCATCATGGAGTACGTGCCCCGCGGCGACCCGATCGTCGAGGCCCACCGCGTGCTCGAGGAGAAGCTCGCGGGCATCGTCTACCTGGACATCCTGCTGGAGGCTCCCGGCGAGGAGCCCTGGCTGGACCCGGCCCTGCTCGAGGCCGCCGCCCGCGCCGAACAGGCCGCCCTGCTCAACCCCTCCGTGCAGCACGTCGACTCCCCCCTGGCGCTGCTGCGGGAGCTGCGCTGGGTGCAGCGGGGTGGACCCGCGTCGAACGAGCCGCGCGACGCCCTGCCCCAGACCCGCAGCGAGGTCGCCTCGCTCCTGCTGCTCGCGGAGCTCGCGGGCGGGGACAGCCTCGGCACCACGCACCTCTCCTTCGATCGCCGCGTGCTGCGCATCACGACGCGCGCGGCGGATGTCGGCGCGGCGACCTACCTGAAGCTCGAGGAGCGCCTGCGCACCTCGCTGGACGAGGCCTTCGCCCAGAGCCCGACCCCCATCCGGGTCCAGATCACGGGCACCTCCCAGGTCGGCTACTCGGGCATCGATTCCCTGATCAAGGACCTCCTGCGCAGCCTGGTCTGGGCCTTCGTGCTCATCTTCGGCACCCTGGTGGTGCTCTTTCGGTCCGTGCGGCTCGCTGCGCTGGCCATGCTGCCGAACCTGATGCCGGTGGTCCTTGTGCTCGGCTGGATGGGCTGGACGGGCCGCCACCTGGAGACGCTCTCCGCCATGGTCTTCTCGATCGGACTCGGCATCGCGGTGGACGACACCATCCACTACCTCGCGCGCTGGTGCGAGGAGCGGCGCGCCGGGCGGTCCGTGGAGGAGGCCGTGACCCGCACGACGGAGCGGACCGGGCGCGCGATCGTCTACACGTCCATCGTCCTGCTGCTCGGCTTCGGCGTGCTCTTCACCTCGGCCTTCCCGCCCAACAAGTCCTTCGCGGTGCTCGCCGGCGGCGTCATCGGCTCCGCCCTGCTCGCGGACCTCTTCCTGTTGCCGGCGCTGCTCCTCTGGGTCCGCCCGCCCGTGCCCGGAGCCGCCTCGTGATCAGCCCGGCTCGGAGCGTGGGGGAGCTCGTCGATCGCGTCGTCCCCGCCGCCCTGCTCCAGGACCCGGAGACGGCGCTGCGGGCGCGCGTGGTGGCTCTGGTCTCCGTGATCCTGAGCTTCGCGGCGCTGCCCGCGGTGCCCACCCTGCTCGTCGCCACCGACGCCGGAGACCCCCGCGTCCTCATCTCGATGTTGGGAGGCAGCCTGCAGGCCCTCGTGCTGCTCGCCCTCATGCGGGGGGCGCCCCTGGCCTTCGTCGCGCGGGCCCAGCTGATGGTGCTCACGGGCGCTCTGATGCTGATCTTCGCGATCGAGGGCGGTCTGCCCGGCTCATCGGGGCCTTGGGTGATGCTCGTGCCCGGCTTCGCTGTGCTGACCCGTGGACCGCGCTCCGGCTGGTTCTGGACCGCGTTGCTGTCCTCCGGAGTCGCCGGGGTGACGGTCTGGGTCCTGATCTCCCAGCCCCCGGAGGTCGCCCGACAGGCCGTGCTCCAGGGTGGGAGCCTCATGCTCGCGCTGCCCGCGCTGACCGCCTGGGTCGCCTACTTCGAGAACGCCCGACTCGACGCGATCCGCACGAGCGCCCGCGCGGTGGCCGAGCTGGAGGCCCGGAACCGCGAAGCCACCGATGCCCGGGACCTGGCCATCGAAGCCGGCCAGGCGCGCTCCGAGTTCCTCGCCCGCACCAGCCACGAGCTGCGCACGCCGATGACCGCGGTGCTGGGCATGCTCGATCTCCTGCTCGACGGCGACCTCGCCCACGAGGAGCACGAGCAGGCCGAGACGGCGCGCGATTCGGCGCGAGCCCTGCTGACCGTGCTGGACGACATCCTCGATCTGGGACGCCTCGACGCCGGCAAGGTCCGCATCGACCGCCGGTCCTTCGATCCCCGCGGCCCGGTGGAGGGCGCCGTGGCGCTGGCCGCCAGCGTGGCCCGGAGCCGCGACCTGCAGCTGAGCTGCTTCATCGGCCCCGCCGTGCCCGCGCGCATGGAGGGCGACCCGGATCGGGTGCGCCAGGTGGTGCTCAACCTCGTCGCCAACGCGGTGCGCTACACCGACGAGGGCGAGGTCGCCGTGCGCACGAGCCTCGTGGAGGTGGAGGGCGAGGCCGCACTCCGGGTCGAGGTGTCAGACACGGGCGTTGGGATCGACCTGGACGCCACCCCGCGCACGACGCTCTTCCGCGCCTTCGAGCAGGGCGAGCGCTTCGCGTCCCGCTCGCACGAGGGGGTGGGGCTGGGCCTGGCCATCGCGTCGCAGCTCGTGACCCTGATGGGCGGCACGCTGGACCTGGAGAGCGAGCTGGGCCACGGCAGCCGCTTCTGGTTCACCGTGCCCTTCGGCGCGGATCCCGGCCCGCCCCCCGAGCCGCCGCCCGAGATCGACGGCATGCGCATCCTCGTCGTCCAGGAACACCGGACGGCGCGGGACATGATGGTGTCCACGCTCCGAGACTGGGGAAGCGTGGTCGAGGGCGCGGCGCCGACG
>JAJDAI010001060.1 GCA_029261955.1 Deltaproteobacteria bacterium
CGAATGTGGACCCCATCTGGGGCTACTTCGGCGGCCCGATGCCCGCCGCCACCACGGGCAGCGTCGCGCTGACCGACGGGGACAAGAGCCAGATCTGGTCCTGGATCGTGCAGGGCGCCCCGAACAACTGAGCTACTCGACGGGGCCCAGGTTCTTCAGCTGCTCCGCGAACTTCTTGCAGGGGTCCTCGTCGTCCACCCGGGGCGTGAACCAGAGCACGTCCGCCTGGCCCTCGAAGTCCGCCGGGCCGATGGTCTCGCCCGTGCGCGGCACCTCCCGCAGCGCGATGACGAAGGCGTCGTCCGGGCGATCGAGGAACATCGGCACGCCCCGATCCGGGCGGGTGTGGCCGCCGCCCGCGATGAGGATGCCGGCGGGGCGGGGCAGCTCCGCGGCCGCCGCTTCGGGCACGGAGTCCTGCTCCAGCGCGCGCGCCATCCACGCGTCCTTGAGCCGTTGGCCCAGCACCATCGGGGACACGATGGACGGCGGCGCCTGCCCGCAGTGCACGTCCCGGATGTGCTGCTCCGTCGCCGCGAGCTGGGCGGCGGTGTACTCGCGCTCCAGGCGCAGGCCCTCCAGGGCCGCGGTGTCGACGCTGTCCAGCCCCTGCATCATCGCGCCCTTCAGCCGCTCCCGGGCGGGGTGCGCCGCGACGATGGGCAGGCCCCGCTTCAGCACGCTCGCGAAGAGTCCGCGGTAGAGCGTGAAGTCCGGCCAGCCCGACCTGCTCCAGCCGACCGCCTCCGCGAGCCGGTCGGCCTCCGCCTCGGGGCCCAGGGCGAGATCGGGCGTGCTGCCGAGGGTGTTCGTGGCGAAGGGGGTCGGCAGCTCGTCGGCCTCGTCGAGCATCTCGAAGGCGACGAGGGTGTCCGGCTGGGCGAGCGCGGCGACCAGCCGGGCCTGCAGCCGGTGGTGGTCGGCGTTGTCGTGCTTCTCCCCCAGCAGCACGAAGCGGTGGGTGCCGGCCTCGGCCAGGAGCTCGTCCCAGGTGATCGGCCGCTGCTCTGCGAGGCTCCACCGGATCCCGACCAGGGGGTGCTCCGCGCGCGCCTCGCTGGCCCAGCCTCCGAGCAGCGCGGTGCGCTCGGCCCCGGCGAGGCCGGGCCATTGGGGCAACAGCTCGGCTGGCGGGGCGGGCTCCGGCGGCGGCGTGGGCCGGTGAGCGGCGCAACCGACCAGGAACAAGCAGAGCGAAAGGGCTGTCGCGAGCTTCATGGCAGGGTCGTACACGCGCGGCTCGACTTCGACCAGCGCGTCCACGAGGCTGCGCCGCGAAGGAGCGCCGGTGAAGACGGTTCGAGACTTCCTGGACGAGGTGCGCGCCGCGGACGGTCGGGAGGCGGTGGCGGCGGGCCTGTCCGCTGCCCTGGCCGCGCTCGCGGAGGGGGACAGCTGCGAGCGCGTCGCCGAGCTGTGTGAGCTGGCCGAGCTGTTCGACGAGCTGCTCGGGGACGATGAGCAGGCGCGCAGCTGCCTGGAGTCGGCCCTCGAGGGCGCGAGCGAGCCGGCCGACTTCGTGAGGCTGGCCGACGTCTACGCGGAGCGGCCCGGAGGTCGGGCGACCGCGCGGCAGCTGATCGCGCGCTCGGTCGATGCGGCGCGCGCGAGCGCCGAGCTCGACCCGCACGTCTTCTGGAGCATCGCCAACCTGCAGCGCCACACGCTGGACGACGCGGAGGGTGCCCGCCAGACGCTCACCACGGGCCTGGAGCTCTGCCGCTCCGTGGATCAGGTGCTGACGATCGCCCGGGCCTGGCACGCCAGCTTCCCGGGTCGGCCTGGCTACCGGCGGGCCCTCGACGCCGCGGCGGGGCTGGCCACCGACTCGGAGCACTGGGTGGCTCTGGCCGACGTCGTCTTCGACGGCGCGACGGCGGAGCGGGGGGCGGACAAGCCGGCGATCGACCCCCAGAGGACGCAGATCCTCGAGGCCCTGGAGGCCGGCCTGGCCCTGGCCTCGGACGACGCCGAGAAGCGCGCCGTCGCGACGGGCTTCCGCGCCCTGCTGGGCGACTCCGAGCGGGCCGATGCGATCAGCCCCAGCGGCCTGCTCGCGAGCGAGATCGCGCAGCCCCTCTGGACCCTGGAGGGCTGGACCGCCGACCCCGCCCGGCTGCTCGACCTGCTGCGCCCCCAACTCGACCGGCCGGTGCTGAGGGGCATCGCGCAGGCCGACTACGGCAGCGAGGAGCCGAGGCACCTCAGCGCGTTGCTCGCCATCTGGGAGAGCGGCCTCGTGCCCTACCCGCTGCCCTGGCACCCCCGCGAGGTGCTGGAGCTGGTCCGCTGGGATGAGGGGGACGACGTCGACCACCTGCGGCGCGCCTTCGCCTGCACCGTGCTCTGCGTCGAGGCCACGGGGCCCGACTACCGGGACGGCATGGGCCAGACGATCGCGGTCGCGCTCGAGAGCTGCCGGGTCCTGGGCCGCGAGGCGGTGGAGGCCTACGAGGAGCTGACCGCCGCGCTGATCCAGGCCCACGAGGACTGCGCCGAAGGCGCCCTCTTCGGCCTGTTGGGGCTGCTGTTGGCGCGGGCCTCGCTCGATCCGGCCGATCCGCGCCTGCCCGGGTTGGTCGCGCGGATCGAGTCCCTGGAGATCGAGCACGCGGGCGATGACTACGCGCGGCCGGAGCACGGTTGGCTGCTCGGCACGACCTACTTCGACCAACGCCACGCCCTGTGGCGGCAGCTGAGCGAGGACATCCTGGGGGGCGAGGCCGCGGCGGGCTTCGAGCACCTGGCGCGGGTGCGTGCCCGCCTCGCGCGCGGCGAGGAGCCCTGAGCGCTCGGGCCTACTTGGTCTCGACCTCGCTGGCCAGGCCCTGGACCCGCCAGACCTCCTGCGCGCCCTCGACCGAGTCGTAGGGGTCGTTGCGGGCCTCGTCCGAGCAGCAGCTCTGGAAGCCGCTGACCCAGAAGGGCTTCGCGATGTCGATGGAGGCGGGGATGTCCTTGAGCGGGATGCGGAAGTCGAGCGCGTTGCCGGCCCAGAAGCACTTCTGCACGACGGCCTGCTGGTCGGAGGCCTTGATGTCGCTCAGCTCGCAGGGGCGGTCGCGGGACCCGGTCTTGACCTCGACCGTGACCATCGCGGGCTGCTGCTCGATCCAGAAGCGGACCTCGCGCACGTTCTCGCCCGCCATGGGGGAGCGGGAGACGACGCGGCCGTAGAGGTACTGCTCGTCGATGACCGCCAGCGCGCTGAGCAGGTCGTCGTGGCCCTTGTCGCCCGAGGCGTCGTTGGGCGGGTCGGTCAGCTGCGGGTCGAACTCGCGGAGCAGGGCCACCACGTCGTAGGGCTCCGCTTCGGGATCGACGTTCGTGTTGGGCTTGCCCTGGTTCACGGCCTGCCATGCGAGGCCGGCGTAGCCCGTCGAGCCCTCCTCGGCCGACTTCGCGTCGGACGCTTCGGCCGTCTTCTGGTCCGGCGGTGCCTGGACCACGATCACGGGCGGCTGCGCGTCCTTCGACGCGTTGTCCGTCGGGGCCGGGCAGCCTGCGAGCAGCAGGGGGAGGAAGAGAGCCAGTAGACGCATTCGCCAAGGGTCGCCCTCGACTGTCGCTCTGTCAATCGCCGCTCACGCGCGCGGGAGGACGAACCGCCGGCGCCACCCGCTATCCTGGCGCAGTGTCCAGCTCCCCCCCCGGGCCCGACCAGGTCTCGGTCGACGTCGCTTCCTACTCTGAGCTCCTGCCGCCGCTGCCGGAGGTGGTGCAGCTCGGCATCCAGGCCGGCGATCTGCAGGGTCAGGACCTGCGGCAGCTCGTCTTCCGGGGGCAGGACCTCAGCGGGCTCCACCTGGAGAAGGCCCGCCTGGATGGCTCCGATCTGCGGGACTGCAGCCTCGTCGGCGCGAACCTGAGCCACGCCTCGCTGGTCGGGGCGCGCTTCAGCGGGGCGGACTTCACGGGGGCCGACCTCAGCGGGGCTGACTGCCGCGACGCCGTGTTGGACGGCGCCACCTTCGAGCGCACGGTGCTGCACGGCACGTCGATGCCGGGGACCCACGTGCGGGACAGCCGCTGGGCCGAGGTCGAGGCGGAGGGCTGCGACTGGACCGGCATCGACCTCACAGGCGCCACCTTCCACCGCGTCGATCTGAAGGACATCGAGGGCAAGGGCGCGCTGTTGGAGGGCTGCACGATCCGGGACTCGGACTGGGCGCGGCTGCACCTGCACGACGCGCGGGCGGCGCGGATCACGATCGTGGATTCCACGCTGGAGGACGTCGACCTGCCCGGCGCGGACCTGAGCGGCGCGACGGCGCGCTTCGCCAACTGGGACCGTGTCCTGCTCGAGGGGGCCGATCTGAGGGGAGCGTCCCTGGATTCGGTCGCCTTCCGCGGCTGCTCGGTCGCGGCGGTGAAAGCCGAGGGCGCGACCCTCGCCCGCTGCGCTGGCCTGGACTCTGCGGCCCTCGACGCCCTGCGCGCGGGCGGCGCGACCGTGATGCTGCCGCTGCACCGCCGGCTGTGGCGTGGGCTCGGCCAGCGGCGCTTCGGTCGCCTGATCTTCGTGCTCCTCTGCCTCGCCGTGATCGGCGGCGTGTCCTGGTGGCTGCGCGCCCCGACCCCCGAAGAGGTCGCCCGCGAGGAGGAGCCCGACGACAACGACCTGGCCATCCTCGCCGGCGTGGACGCGGCCACCGCCGAGCGCTGGGAGGCGCTCCAGGATCGCTACTCGGCCGAGCCCTCCACCCGCCCCGCGAGCCTGATCGGCCTCGCCGCGATCCTCGAGCAGACCGGCCGCTTCGACGACGCCGAGGAGCACCTGCGGGAGGCCATCGGCCTGCTCCAGCTCCACCCGGAGCAGCGGAGCGGCTCCCCCGAGCTGGCGCTCGGCTCCTTCATGGTCCGCCAGGAGCGGCTGGATGAGGCCTTCGACATCGCGCGCAGCGTGATCTCCGGCGCCGCGACGCCCGCGGACCGGGTCGCTGGCTACGTCCTCATGGCCGAGGTGCGGCTCGCGCAGGACGATCCGGCCGGCGCGCTGGCCGAGCTGTCCACGGTCACGACGTCCTTCGGCAACGACGCCGGCTTGCCCCGTGAGCTGCGGGTCCGAGCCGCGGCCCTGCTGGAGGCGGTCGGCGAGGATTCGGCCGCCCTGGCGCTGCTCGAAGGCGCGCCGCTGGTCGGGGACGAGTCCGACGCGAAGCTGCTCCTGGCCCAGGCCGCGCTGCACGGCCGCTCGGGCAACCCCACCGAAGCGCTGGCCCGCTACGACCGGGTGATCCGGGACTTCGGCGGCAACCCCCTCCTGCTCGATCGTGCGCTCCAGGCCCGCGAGGACACGCTCAAGTCGGTGCCGGACCTCGAGTCCGAGGCAGCTCGCTTGGAGGAGCTGGCCCAAGCCGAGGATCCGCGCCTGGCCCTGGAGGGGGAGCTCGGGCTCGCCCGCCTCGCCGTGCGCCGCGATGACCGGGACGCGGCCCTGCGCCGCTACCGCCGGGTGCTGGAGCAGTTCGACGATGCGGAGTCGGTGCGCGCCGCGACCCGCGAGTTGGCGCAGCTGCACCAGGCCGGCGGGGAGATCGACGAGGCGGTGACCCTGCTGCGCCGCGCCGTGAAGGCGGCGCCCTCGGATGACGACCGCGTCGTGCTGCGGGAGGACCTCGCGCGGCTCCTCCAGGACGCCGGTCGCTACAACGAGGCCAAGGAGGTCCTCGCGCGCACGCTGCGAGACTTCCCCGACGACGTCGAGTTCGTGGCTCGGGCGCGGCTGCACCTCGCCGGCATCTCCGACCAGGCGGGCGAGGTCGACGCCGCGCTCGTCCTGTACGAGCAGGTGGCCGGGGCGGACACCGAGGTCGACCTGCGGGCGGCGGCGCTCTTCGGGCAGGCGACCCTGCTGCGGCGCATCGGCCGGGCCGAGGACGCGCTGCCGGTCATGGACCGCGTCATGGAGATGCTGCCCGAGCGCCACCTGATGCGCGGCAAGGTCGCGGTCGAGCGCGCCGAGCTGCTGTCGGACCTGGGGCGCGCCTCGGTGAGCGATCTGGGGGCGATGCTGGCGGAGGCCCGGGACTCCGGGGTCGATCGCGAGGCGCCCGCGCCCTACGCCGAGCTGCTGCTGCTGCTCGCGACGGCCCTGGAGACCGAGGGGCGCGACGCGGACGCCCTGGCCCTGTTCCAGCGGATCGCGGCCTCGCCGGCGGGGGTCGAGATCGCGGACGTCGCACGCGCGGCCCTCGAAGGCCAGGTGCGCACCCTCGTCGCGCTCGACCGTGCGGACCAGGCGGACGCCTTGCTCGGTCAGGACCCCACCCGCGCGCTCGGAAACGGCGAGGCGGTCGCGAGCTGCGACGCCCAGGCCACCCTCGCCCGCTCCCGCGCCGAAGCCGGCGATCTGCCTGGCGCCGCCGACGCCTTCGACGTCCTGCTGGCCAGCTGCCGCGGGCCGCGCTTCCTCGTCGCGGAGCTGCCGGTCATCACCGACATCCTGACCGAGGGCGGGCTCGACGACCGAGCCCACAAGCTGCTGCACGCGGTTCGCGCCGAGGCCAGCTCGGATGTGGGTCGGCAGGCCGCGCATCTGGAGCTCGGTCGCCTGGGCGACGCCGAGTCCCTGGACGCCGCCATGGCCGGCCCCGACCGCGCGCTGGCTGCTCTGGCGCGCATCTCTCGTGGCGATCAGCTGGCCGAAGCCGGGCGCCTGGCCGAGGCCGAGCCGCTCTGGACCCACGTCGTGGACGACCCCGCGGCGGAGCCCGTGCCCCGCTCCCTGGCCCTGCTCGGCCTCGCCCGCCTGGAGATGGCCCGCGGCAAGCCCACCGCGGCGCGGGGGCACCTGGAGGAGGTGCGGCTGGTGGCAGCGGAGCCCTGGCTCGTGCAGGAGGCGACCGCGAAGCTCGACGCGCTCAAGGGGCAGCGTCGGCTGGATCCGGAGTCGGAGGAGACCCCCACCCCCGGGATGTAGGTCCTCACTCCGGCGGCTGGAAGACCCCGTCCCCGAAAGACACCGCCGCGGGCACGCACCACAGGGTGATCAGGTTCCAGTTCTCCATCTCGGCCTGGTCGGGGATCTGGACCTCGAAGGTCTCGGAGTCGATGGCGTCGCCGACGAGGTTGCCGCTCAGCTCGTAGTCCTCGGTGAAGGCGGCTCCGTCCACGGCGAGGAACAGGCGGGCGTTGATGCCCTGCCCGTCGAAGGTGAAGTCCTGGAGCTCGATGGTGCCCTCGTCGAGGATCTCGGCCCGGCCGGCGACCTCGTGGTGGTGCGTCGTGAACTCCGCGACCCAGCCCGGCTGCGGCACCTCGGAGTCGTCCATGGCGCCGTCGCCGCTGCCCACGGAGGGGGCGCAGGCGGCGATCAACGGGAGCAGGAGCAGGAGTCGGTGCATCGATCGCTCAGGGGTCGCAGGTGTAGAGCACCTCGACCTCGTAGGTGGCCGCGGCCGAGATCGGGTCGTCGTCGAAGAGGAGGGCCGCCTCGTAGCCGTTCGCGGCCGTCGGCTGCTGCGCGACGGTGATGGCGCCGCGGGCCTGGACGACGCTGAGCACGACGGTCGCGTCGGCGTCGGGGCCGAAGAAGGGCAGGGGGCTGTAGACGTCGCTGTCGTTGCCCGAGAAGACCGGGGTCCAGGGGTCCCCGTCGAGCCGCGTGGCCTCGAAGCTGCAGCTGGTGTGTTCGCCGGGCAGGTCGTAGGCCCGGTGCAGCCACCAGGCCTCGTCGGCCTGGAGGTACAGCCAGTCGGAGCCGTCGATGCAGACCTCGACCGTCACCCAGTGGGCCTGGTAGCCGGAGCCGGGGTAGACGTTGGCGTCGTCGTCGTCGCAGTCAGTGCAGAGGCCAGCGCCGTCCCCGTCGGAGTCCGGATCGTCTTCGGTCGCCGGATCGCAGTCGTTGTCGCCGCCGTCGCAGAGGGTCTCGCTGAAGGCGGGGGAGTTGTCGGGATCGGCGTCGTCGCAGTCGCCGTCGCACTCGGTGGTGCCGTCGGCGTCGTCGTCCAGCTCGTCGCCGCCGAGCAGGCCGTCGCAGTCGTTGTCCTGGGCGTCGCACAGCTCGGTGTTGCCGTTGAAGTTGGCGGGGTCTGCGTCGTCGCAGTCGGTGCAGGAGCCGTCCCCGTCCCCGTCCCCGTCCGGGTCGTCCTCGGTGAGGGGGTCGCAGTCGTTGTCGCGGCTGTCGCAGGCGGTCTCCTGCAGCAGGGGGCTGACGTAGCCGGTCGTGTCGTCGCAGTCGCCCTCGCACTCG
>JAJDAI010000107.1 GCA_029261955.1 Deltaproteobacteria bacterium
GGGGGCCGGGTTCGATCTGCTGGACTCCAATCGCCGCGACTCCGTGATGTACCTCGGCCGCTCCGACAAACACGGCAAGGGCTATGTCGGGCACAAGGGGATCGGCCTCAAGTCCGTCCTCCTTCGAGGCGGAGCCTTCCACATCCGCTCCCACGTTCGGGGAGACGTGTTGCGTGCGCGCTTCTCCCGCTCCGCCACGGCGACCCGCCTGCTGGAGAGCTTCGCGTTCAGGCTCCCCGAGCTGCGTCCGCTCGTGGCCCGAACCGTGCCCAGCGAATTGGCCGACGAGCCCTGGGAGCTTGTGGCTGAGCTTCCCAGGCTGCCGATGTTCCTTCAACCCCACCCCGAGAAGCCGAACGGCGACCTCAACGACGCAGCTCTCCTTGAGGATCTCCTCGTCGACGGGGCACCGGTTCGCCGATCGCCCGAGGGGATCGACGACTCCGGGCGACCGACGGAGCTGCCGGCCTACACGACCCTGGTCTACCTGCCCTTCGAGGATCCCGACTGGGCATCTCTCTTGGAGTCCTTGGCTGAGCTGGTGCCCCCTCAGTGGCAAGGTCCCTTCGAGACGAGCCGGCGGAAGTCCCAGGTGACCTCGGACAAGAGAGCGAAGGCGACGTGGGCCGAGGTGCGGGACCTCGACCCACGGATCTTGCTGCTGCTCGGTGAGGTCGAGCAGATCCAGCTCTGTCGGTTCCGCAAGGGAAAGCTCGTCGCAGGCGTGCGCTACGACATCACGTCGCCCCTCCGAGCAGGGGGGCAGAGACCGGCCCAGACGGTGCAGGTGGAGCGTCGACAGTGGAAAGCCCCAGCGACCACGCCGTCACGGAGATTCCGGGTCTTCTCCCGAAAGCTCCGCGGCCACGAGGAGCCTGTGCGCATCGTCGTCGAACTCCCCCCGACGGACCCACCCGCCGACTGGGCGCCGCCGCTCGAGGCGCTGCCCCCCTTCCTCTTCTACCCGATTCGCGATGCCGATCTGCGCCTGCCGTTCGTCATCCACGGCCCCTTCCGCGTCAACTCCAGCCGGACCGAACTCGCGGACGAGGACGACCACAATGCGCGGGTCTTCGACGGACTCCTCCAACTCGCCCGCACGAGGTTCCCCGACCTCGCCAGCGCGCGGGAGCGGGCCATTCGGGCGTGGGCGCCCTGGCTGCTGGCGCCCCGCTCCGATCTCTGCCGCGAGGCTTCGGGGCCCACCGGGGGCTTCGCCGCCGGGCTGTCCGAGCTGCTCCGAGCAGTCGCCCTCGTTCCTACTACCGGAGAGCCCTCGGCCGGTCCGGCCGTGCTGTTCGATCCCGGGAACCCCAGGGCTTGTCGCGTCTTGCCTCATGGCGCCTCTCGGCTCTCCGAGCCGTGTCGGGAGGCCTTCGATGCGCTCGTCTCCCAGGATCCCGAGGCGGCCCGGCGCGCTGCACGGACCCTCGGACTGGGGGAGCTCATCTTGCGACCGGAGGGATTGCTCTCGGCGTTGAGGGCGGCGTGGGCCGACGCCAACGAAGATCAGCTGGCCTTCCCGGTGCAAGCACCGGACGCCGTCGAGTTCTTCGCGATGATCTGCGCGGCGTTGCGGGCGATCCGCGCCGCAGATGCGGACAAGGCGATCGAGTTCGTCACGAGCCTGGGAGAGGCCCGGGTGCCGATCCTGCCGATCCGCACCCGGGGCCGGGCCGGTGCCCTCGTGCGCGCGGAGAGCCGAAGCCTCGCGGGAGGCCCGCGCCGGGCCAGACGAGTGGTCTTCTGGCGAAGCCCCGACGCGGACGCGGGACGCGCGCTGCCCACGCCGCCATCGGACGTGGCGGTCTTCGTGTGCGACGAAGCCGCAGTCGAGCGTGGGCTGAAGGAGCTGTTCGACTACGGCCTGCAGTGGGGCACGGCGCGACTGCAGAGCCGCCGCGACCTGTTCCTGAGAGTCGCAGGCGAGCTCGCCGGCCAGCCAGCGGAGGCCGTCGTCCGCACCCTGGCTTGGCTCCAGGACCGCCTGCGAGAAGCGAAGGAAGGCAAGCTGTCGGCCCCCGAGAGCGGTGCTTGGCGCGGCTGGCCCGCGTTCAGCGAGGTGCCGCCCGTTCTTGGGGACAAGGCGAACGCGGCAAGGGAGCGCTACGCCGAGGTGCAGCGGCTCGGCGCCCTGCAGTTGCCAACAGCCGACGGGGGGGAGGCGAGGGCGAGGGATCTGGTCTTCGGCGCGCCCTGGGTCGATGCGCTCGCGACGATCGGCCCCTCGGGGTCGCGGTACGCCGCCAGTGTCTCGGCGTACTCCCGGTTCCGGGGCTCCGTCGAGGCCCCAGGAGCGAGGCTGCTCGCGCGCCCCGACGACCCTCGGTGGGCCGCAGCAGGACGGTCGATGGGGCGACTCGCCACATTGCTCCTCGCCCTAGGCGTCCAGGCCGGTCCGCCGATCCGGTGGCGATGGGTGCGTCCGGAGCGACGTCGACAGGCCGGTGAGCGGGCGCGCGACTGGTCCCTCGACGGCGCGATCGACGTGCCCACGTCCAGGCGCTGGTCGGAAGCGGGTCCCGACGACCAGGGTGATCAGGGCCCCGCGATCGACGCTTGGTGGTCGATGACCGCCGAGGCCAGGCACCACCCAGCCCACAGCGCCGCGCACGCCGACAAGTGCGGGTCCCGCGGGAGCTTCGTCTGGCGAGAGGGCCCCTACCCGGTCGCGTGGGCGTGGTTCCCGGATCTCGGTTCACTGGCGCGGGGATGGAGCGACGCGAGCGCCGAAGCCTGGATCGAGGCACTGCTCGCCCTCTGGCCGGAGGTGCAGTCACGGGCCCTGCAGACAGCGTGGTGCTGCCGAGGCAACCACCATCCCATGTGGTGGAAGCAGAGTGTCCCGTCCCTCGCCCTGGC
>JAJDAI010001061.1 GCA_029261955.1 Deltaproteobacteria bacterium
GCGATCAAGGAGCGCATGAGCCTCTCGGAAATCGAGACGCTGATGCCGCACGACCTGATCAACGCCAAGCCCGTCTCCGCGGTCATCAAGGAGTTCTTCGGGTCCAGCCAGCTCTCGCAGTTCATGGACCAGACGAACCCGCTGTCCGAGGTCACCCACAAGCGGCGTCTGTCGGCCCTCGGGCCGGGTGGTCTGACGCGTGAGCGTGCCGGCTTCGATGTGCGCGACGTGCACATCACTCACTACGGCCGCATCTGCCCCATCGAGACGCCGGAAGGCCCGAACATCGGCCTCATCGCCTCGCTGAGCACCTACGCCCGGGTGAACGAGTTCGGCTTCATCGAGACGCCTTACCGGATCGTCGAGGACTCGAAGGTCACCAACAAGGTGAAGTTCCACTCCGCCCTCGAGGAGGAGAACAAGGTCGTCGCCCAGGCTGGCGTGACCACGAAGGCGGACGGCTCGTTCGACGAGGAGCGCATCGCGGCTCGGCGCGAGGGTGAATTCGCCCTCGTCCCGCCCGACGAAGTCAGCCTCATGGACGTCAGCCCGAACCAGCTGGTGTCGGTCGCGACCTCGCTGATTCCCTTCCTCGAGCACGACGACGCGAACCGCGCGCTCATGGGCTCCAACATGCAGCGCCAGGCGGTGCCGCTCATCCAGACGCACGCGCCCTTCGTCGGCACGGGTCTGGAGCGCTACGTCGCGCGTGACTCCGGTGTGACCGTGGTCGCCCGCCGCGCTGGCGTGGTCGAGTCGGTGGACGCCACCCGGGTGGTGATCAAGACCGAGGAGGTCGGCACGGAGATCGGCTCCGAGGTCGACATCTACAACCTGGTCAAGTTCCGGCGCTCCAACCAGAGCACCTCGATCAACCAGAAGCCGATCGTCCGAAAGGGTGACTTCGTCGAGGCCGATGAGGTCATCGCCGACGGCCCCGCCACGGACACCGGCGAGCTCGCCCTGGGCCAGAACGCGCTCGTCGCCTTCATGCCCTGGATGGGTTACAACTTCGAGGACTCCATCCTCATCAACGAGCGCCTCGTGCGGGACGACGTCTTCACGTCCATCCACATCGAGGAGTTCGAGGTCGCCTCCCGCGACACGAAGCTCGGCAAGGAGGAGATCACCCGCGACATCCCGAACGTCGGTGAGGAGGCCCTGGCCGACCTCGACGAGTCGGGCATCGTGCGTGTCGGCGCTGAGGTCAACCAGGGCGACATCCTGGTCGGCAAGATCACGCCGAAGGGTGAGACGCAGCTGTCCCCGGAAGAGAAGCTGCTCCGTGCCATCTTCGGTGAGAAGGCCGGCGACGTGCGCGACACGTCCCTGCGCGTCCCGCCCGGAGTCACCGGCACGGTCATCGGTGCCCAGATCTTCTCCCGCGAAGGCGTCGAGAAGGACGAGCGCGCCAAGCAGATCCAGGGCGCCGAAATCGCCCGCATCCTCAAGGATCAGGACGAGGAGATGCGCACCATCATCGCCTCGGCCGAGCGCAAGCTCGTGACCATCCTCGACGGCCACAAGGCCGCCGCGGACATCGGTGGCGACGACGGCGCCGATGTCTTCCTCAAGAAGGGCGAGCAGTTCACCGCCGAGAGCATCGGGCGTCTGCCCCTCTCCCGCTGGCAGGACATCAGCGTGGCCGGCGGCCAGGACGTCGAGGACAAGGTCTTCGACCTCATCGAGGCCGTGAAGGAGCAGCTGGAGCTGGTCGAGATGGTCTTCGACGGCCGCATCGAGCGGATGAAGCAGGGCGACGAACTGCCGCCTGGCGTCATCAAGCTTGTGAAGGTCTACATCGCCATCAAGAGAAAGCTGAGCGTCGGCGACAAGATGGCCGGCCGCCACGGCAACAAGGGCGTCATCAGCCGGATCCTCCCCACGGAGGACATGCCGTACCTGCCCGACGGCCGCCCGGTCGACATCGTGCTCAACCCGCTCGGCGTTCCGTCCCGCATGAACGTGGGCCAGATTCTCGAGACGCACCTCGGCTGGGCCGCGCTGAACGTCAGCAGGCAGCTGGCGGACTGGTACGCGGAAGGCGCCGACGGCACGATGATCCGCGGCTACCTCAAGGAGGTCTACCGCCAGAACAAGAAGGTTCAGGAGTGGCTGGACCAGTGCTCCGACGACGAGGCGAGTGAGCTGGCCCGCAAGATCGGCAAGCGCGGCGTCTTCTACGCCACGCCGGTCTTCGAGGGCGCAACGGAGGCGGAGATCCACCGCCAGCTGTTCCTGTCGGGTGTGGACGAGGACGGTCAGACCATCCTCTTCGACGGCCGGACCGGAGCTTCGTTCGACCACCGGGTCACCGTCGGCATCATGTACATGCTGAAGCTGCACCACCTGGTGGACGACAAGATCCACGCCCGGAGCATCGGGCCGTACTCGCTCGTCACCCAGCAGCCGCTGGGTGGTAAGGCGCAGTTCGGTGGCCAGCGCCTCGGCGAGATGGAGGTCTGGGCCATGGAAGCCTACGGTGCCGCCTACGGCCTGCAGGAGTTCCTGACGGTCAAGTCGGACGACGTGGTCGGCCGGACGCGCATGTACGAATCCATCGTCAAGGGCGAGAACGTCCTGGAGGCGGGGCTCCCGGAGTCCTTCAACGTGCTCGTGAAGGAGATGCAGGCCCTCGGCCTCGACATCACCCTCATCGAGGACAAGGCGGACGCCGGCGGACTCTTCGGCAACTAGGCACTCTTCCTTTCAAGAACACGACATCGAACGACATGCGCCTCGGCGCCCCCAGCCTTCGGTAGGAGACTTCCACCTTGCGCGACCTCTACAACCTGTTCGATCGACCGAAGAATCCCCTGAACTACACGGCGGTGAAGATCGCCCTGGCCAGCCCGGAGAAGATCCGGTCCTGGTCGTTCGGTGAGGTGAAGAAGCCCGAGACCATCAACTACCGGACCTTCAAGCCGGAGCGTGATGGCCTCTTCTGCGCCAAGATCTTCGGGCCCGTGAAGGACTACGAGTGCCTCTGCGGCAAGTACAAGCGCATGAAGCACCGTGGCATCACGTGCGAGAAGTGCGGAGTCGAAGTCATCCAGAGCAAGGTGCGCCGCGAGCGCATGGGCCACATCACGCTGGCCTCGCCGGTGGCTCACATCTGGTTCCTGAAGTCGCTGCCCTCGCGCATCGGCGCGCTGCTCAACATCTCCCTCAAGGAGCTGGAGCGCGTCCTGTACTGCGAGAGCTACGTCGTCACCGACCCGGGCTCCACGACCCTCGTCCAGGGCGCCATCCTCAGCGAGGATGACTACCAGGACGCGATCTCCGAGTTCGGCTGGGACACCTTCTCCGTCGGCATGGGCGGCGAAGTCGTGCGCCAGCTGCTCGCCGATCTGGACTGCCCCGGGCTGGGCATCTCGCTGCGCGAGGATCTGCGCAACGCCACCTCCGAGGCTGCGCGCAAGAAGATCAGCAAGCGCCTCCGCGTCGTCGAGGCCTTCCGCGACTCGGGCAACAACCCGGCGTGGATGATGCTCGAGATTGTCCCGGTCCTCCCGCCGGACCTGCGTCCCCTCGTCCCCCTGGACGGCGGCCGCTTCGCGACCTCGGACCTCAACGACCTCTACCGGCGCGTCATCAACCGGAACAACCGCCTCAAGCGGCTCCAGGACCTCGCGGCGCCCGAGATCATCATCCGCAACGAGAAGCGCATGCTTCAGGAGGCCGTCGACGCGCTGTTCGACAACGGCCGCCGCGGCAAGACCTTCACGGGCCCCAACAAGCGCCCGCTGCGTTCGCTCTCGGACATGCTCAAGGGCAAGCAGGGTCGCTTCCGTCAGAACCTGCTCGGCAAGCGCGTCGACTACTCCGGCCGTTCGGTCATCGTGGTCGGTCCCTTCCTGCGCCTGCACCAGTGCGGCATCCCCAAGAAGATGGCGCTCGAGCTCTTCAAGCCCTTCATCTACAGCAAGCTCGAGGAGCGTGGCTTCGTCACGACCATCAAGGCTGCCAAGAAGATGGTGGAGAAGCAGAAGAGCGAGGTCTGGGACATCCTCGACGAGGTCATCCGCGAGCACCCCATCCTGCTCAACCGGGCGCCTACGCTTCACCGCCTCGGCATCCAGGCCTTCGAGCCCGTGCTGGTGGAAGGCAAGGCCATCAACCTGCACCCGCTGGTCTGCACGGCCTTCAACGCGGACTTCGACGGCGACCAGATGGCCGTCCACCTGCCCCTCTCCATCGAGGCGCAGATCGAAGCCCGCGTGCTGATGATGTCCACCAACAACATCCTCAGCCCCGCCAACGGCAAGCCGATCATCCAGCCCTCGCAGGACATCGTCCTGGGCGCCTACTACATGACCCGGAACAAGGCGTTCGCGCGTGGTGAGTACGACCACGACCTCGCCGAGCAGGCGGCCAAGGACGGCAACCCCTACTTCGCGGGCATCTACGGCTCGATGGAAGAGGTCCGTCAGGCCTTCGACAACGGCGCGCTCGCCCTGCACGCGAACATCCGGGTCCGCATGGACGCGGACATCGCCGAGGGTGGCCGGATCGGCAAGAACCGCCCCGACGACATGGGCACGGCGATGGTCGACACGACCTGCGGCCGCGTCCTCTTCTACGAGATCGTCCCCCAGCGCCTTCCCTTCTCCATGGTCAACAGGAACATGGACAAGGGCTCGCTCGGCAAGCTGATCGACAGCGCGTTCCGCCTCGCGGGTGCCAAGGCCACGGTGCTCCTCGCCGACCGCCTCATGCGCATGGGCTTCGAAGAGGCCGCCAAGGCGGGCGTCTCGATCTGCATCAACGACATGCACATCCCGACGACCAAGGACAAGCTGCTCGGAGAGGCCGAGGTCGAGGTCCGTGAGACCGAAGAGCAGTACGCCGAGGGCCTGATCACCGCCGGTGAGAAGTACAACAAGGTCGTCGACATCTGGGCGAAGGTCACCGAGGAGATCAGCAACCAGATGATCGAGGAGCTGGGCACCGAGGACGTGTCGAGCCTGGACGGCAAGCGTTCGCGCAAGATCCAGTCGTTCAACTCCATCTACATGATGGTCGACTCGGGTGCTCGTGGCTCCAACACGCAGGTCCGTCAGCTGGCCGGCATGCGAGGCCTCATGGCCAAGCCGTCCGGCGAGATCATCGAGACGCCGATCACCGCGAACTTCCGCGAGGGTCTGACCGTGCTGCAGTACTTCATCTCCACCCACGGTGCTCGCAAGGGCCTCGCGGACACGGCGTTGAAGACCGCGAACTCCGGCTACCTCACCCGCCGCCTGGTCGACGTGGTGCAGGACTTCATCGTCAGCGGCGTCGACTGCGACACCCTCGACGGGCTCTGGGTCACCGCGCTGGTTGAGGCCGGCGAGATCATCCAGCCGCTCGGTGAGCGTGTCCTGGGACGCAGCCTGGCCGAGGAGCTCATCGATCCCCACACGGGCGAGGTGCTGTTCCCGCGCGGTGAGCTCATGGACGAGAAGGCGCTGGTGGTGCTGGACGAGCGAGGCATCGACCGCCTCTTCATCCGCAGCCCCCTCACCTGCGAGGCCGAGCAAGGTGTCTGCGTTCGCTGCTACGGCCGCGACCTCAGCCGCGGTAGCGAGGTCAACATCGGCGAGGCGGTCGGCGTCATCGCAGCCCAGTCCATCGGCGAGCCCGGCACGCAGCTGACGATGCGGACCTTCCACATCGGTGGTGCTGCCGCGTCCCGCGCTGTCCAGTCGACGCACGAGGCTCGCTCCGAGGGCAAGCTCAAGTACGTCAACGTCCGCGTCATCGAGGATCGCGAGGGCCGCATCGTCGTCATGAACCGCAACGGCGAGCTGTCGATTGTGGATGAGACGGGCCGTGAGAAGGAGAAGTACGCGCTCTCCTACGGCGCCAAGCTCGCCGCCAAGGACGGGGAGAAGGTCACCCAGGGCCAGATGCTGGCCGAGTGGGAACCCTTTGCCGTTCCGGTGCTCGCGGAAGCTGCGGGCAAGATCCACTTCGAGGACATGATCGAAGGCGCCACGATGCAGGATCAGGTCGACGAGTTCACGGGGATCAACCGCAAGGTGATCGTCGAGGCTCGCGACGGTTCGCTCAAGCCGCGGGTCGTCATCGTCACCGACGGTGTCGAGTCGACCTACCACATGCCCGTGTCCGCCAACATCTCGGTGGTCCACGGTCAGGAGGTGCTCCCCGGCGACATCCTCGGTCGAATCCCGCGCGAGGCGGTCAAGACCAAGGACATCACCGGTGGTCTGCCGCGTGTGGCTGAGCTGTTCGAGGCGCGCAAGCCCAAGGACACCGCGGTCATCACCGAGATCGACGGCTACGTGTCCTTCGGCAAGGACTACAAGGGCAAGCGTCGCGTCGTGGTCACCCCCGAGGGTGACGGCGAGCCCGGCGAATACCTGATCCCCAAGGGCAAGCACATCAGCGTGCGCGAGGGCGACTACGTGCGCTCTGGCGACCCGCTGATGGACGGCTCCACCAACCCCCACGACCTGCTTCGGGTCAAGGGTGAGAAGGAGCTGGCGAGCTACCTCGTCGATGAGGTCCAGGAGGTCTACCGACTCCAGGGCGTCAAGATCAACGACAAGCACATCGAGGTCATCATCCGGCAGATGCTGCGCCGCGTGCGCATCCGTCGTCCGGGCGACTCGGACTTCCTGGTCGACGAGTCCGTCGAGAAGCAGGAGTTCGCGAAGCTGAACCAGGCCCTGATCGATGCGGGCCGCG
The DNA here is from genome assembly GCA_029261955.1 of Deltaproteobacteria bacterium. Taxonomy (GTDB): domain Bacteria; phylum Myxococcota_A; class UBA796; order UBA9615; family UBA9615; genus CALCXL01. The sequence continues at coordinate 6,694 of JAJDAI010001061.1, forward strand.
AGCCGGCGGTTTCCGAGCCGATGCTGCTCGGCATCACGAAGGCCTCGCTCTCGACCGACTCCTTCTTCTCCGCCGCGTCGTTCCAGGAGACCACCCGCGTCCTCACCGAGGCCGCAATCAAGGGCAAGGTCGACTACCTGCGCGGTCTGAAGGAGAACGTCATCATGGGTCGCCTCATCCCCGCGGGGACGGGCTTCACTGTCTACCAGCGCCTCGGACTCGAGGACGAAGCGGGATCGCCCAAGGCCGGAAGGGCCTCGGCCGCTTCCTAGCGATCGATCGATCGGTCGGGGCCTTGACAGGGCCCCGGCCATCCCTTATTTTCCGCGAGCTTCGCACAGGGAGATCGCTCCCACCCGTACGAATCCGCAGCGATTTCAGGGCCCTCGGGCTTCCTAGGAGAACCGGCTCATGCCGACGATCAATCAGCTTGTCCGCCACGGGCGGAAGCAGCGCGCTGAGCGGACGGCATCGCCGGCCCTCAAGGCCTGCCCGCAGCGCCGCGGCGTTTGCACTCGCGTCTACACGACCACGCCCAAGAAGCCGAACTCGGCTCTGCGCAAGGTGGCTCGTGTGCGCCTCACCAACGGGATCGAGGTCACCTCGTACATCCCCGGTGAGGGTCACAACCTCCAGGAGCACTCCGTGGTCCTGGTCCGCGGCGGTCGTGTGAAGGACCTCCCGGGTGTCCGGTACCACATCGTTCGCGGCGTCCTCGATGCCACTGGCGTCAACGCTCGCCGTCAGGGCCGTTCCAAGTACGGCGCCAAGCGGCCGAAGAAGTAGGTAGGAGAACGCCATGCCGCGCCGTCGCGAAGTCCCAAAGCGAGTCATCCTCCCCGATCCGAAGTTCAACGACGAAGACGTCGCGAAGTTCATCAACACGATCATGTTCGACGGCAAGAAGAGCACCGCCGAGAAGATCGTGTACTCCGCCTTCGAGATGATCGAGGAGCGCCGCCAGGAAGACCCCGTCCGGGTCTTCAAGAAGGCCCTCGAGAACGTCAAGCCGGTCATCGAGGTGAAGAGCCGCCGTGTCGGTGGTGCCACCTACCAGGTGCCGGTCGAGGTCAGCCAGAACCGTCGCATGGCCCTCGCCATGCGGTGGGTTCGTAACTTCGCCCGCAAGCGCGCGGGCCGCTCGTTGGTCGATCGTCTCGCCAACGAGCTGATGGACGCCTCCGACAACCGGGGAGCGGCCGTGAAGAAGAAGGAAGATACGCACAAGATGGCTGAGGCCAACAAGGCCTTCTCGCACTACCGCTGGTAGTCGCCGCCTTCGTGCTCGACAAACGGGGTCCTGCGGGGCTCCGTTTTCGTTTGTAGACTTCGCGCGGCTCGGGATCCCCGGGCCGGGTCGAGCAGGAGGAGCGAGCCGTGGACACGCCCCTGGAGCGAGTGCGCAACATCGGAATCATGGCCCACATCGACGCGGGCAAGACGACGACGACCGAGCGCATCCTCTACTACACAGGTCGGTCCCACAAGATGGGCGAGGTGCACCACGGCACCGCGC
>JAJDAI010001062.1 GCA_029261955.1 Deltaproteobacteria bacterium
GGCCGGCGAGGCCCTCTTGGCGTTCGAGTATGACCCATTCGGGAACCCCTTCCTGATGAGTGAGGACCCCTCCTGGCCGGTGGCCGAGCACCCCTTCGGCTTCCAAGGCCGCCCGTGGTTCGACACGATTGGCCTCACTTGGCACAGGGCACGTTGGTATGAACCCGCGACGGGGAACTTCCTCTCCGAAGATCCTGCTTGGCCCTCCGAGCCACACCCCTACGCATTTGGCGGCAACAACCCGCTTGAGTTTGCGGATCCGAGTGGCGGAAACGCAATCGCAGCCCAATACATGGGATCCGCGGGCGACAACGTCTTCTTCTCGCTCGACACCTGGCAGCGTCTGAACGACTGCTATGGCGCCGACGAAGCACTGCGACGCTGGAATCAGGCGATGCAGAACAACTTTGGGCAGCAACTGTTCTTCTCTGGCATCTTCGCCGGCGCGAAGGCCGTGACACGGTTCCCCAGCTCGCCAGACCAAACCCAACACATCTTCGGAGACAGACCGGGCCACCTGCCTGACTCTCCATCGAACCGCTCCCTCCTGCTAGATGTCGCCGACGACCCAACGACGACCCTTGGCGTGGATCCGTTTGGCAATTCGTGGTCCGCTCGTGTCCTCGATGATGGCTCCCAGTTGTGGATCCAGACACGCAACGGGGTTGTACAGAACGGGGGTCTGAATCAGACGCCGCGGGTCTGGGACGCGCTCCGGGGGAGACTGACCGACCCGTAGGGAGTAGCCTGCAGGCTACGATCAGAGGAGGACTCGGAAGTGCAGAAGACGCTGACAACCAAAGAGGCGTACGCCGCGATGTATGCGTACCTGGTGGAACTCTACGAGCGAACGCACTCGGATGATCTAGGGGGTTTCCTCGGCGGCATGTCCCTGCTGTCCGACGGCAAGACCGCGGATCCCGCCGCTTGGCCAGACTGGGAGGAGGCCATAAGAAAAGCCACCAGCGGAGAGCTTGACATGGAGCTTCGGCTCCGGCGGACCGACGAAGAGCGATGAGCGGATGGGGAGCCCGTGATTGCTCGAAGCCCATCAGCGACCTTGCGGCCCTCTCGGTGCTCCCCAGCAGCGCCTCCAGGTCATGGCACGAGCCACTCTGAGCGTCCCGACGGATAACCGTTCTCGCTGACCGAGTTTGCCGTTGTGTCGTCAAGCCGACAGCTCAACGGCGACGCAGCCCCGCTCGGGTCACCGGCGAGGAGTGCGCAGCCATTCACGTCTTCCCATTGGTTTCTGCCTTCTCCCCCGCCAGCTAGGCCACCTCCAGCCCGGGGGCAGAAAGCCCCCACCTCCGCATCCCCGCCAAATCCAGCAGATACCCCGCCAGCATCTCCCGCTGCGCCCGGTTCTGCAGCGCGCGCTGGAACTTGCTCAGCCGGTAGGGAGGCAGGGCCGCCTCCACCGCCGTCTGCATCTCCTCGGACCATGTCTCGGGCCGCCTCAGCTCCTCCAGGGGGTCGAAGGGCTCCCCTCCCCGCTTCGCCGAGACGTTCATCCACCGCGGGCCGAAGTTGTCGGCCACCACCTTCTCGCACCCCAGCGCCATCAGGACGTGCGTCAGGGTCTGGTTGATTCGCCCGCCCGCGAAGGTCTGCCAAAAAGTGGAGCCGCTCTCGAGCCGCATCGAGACGCCGCTGCGCAGCATCTCGCCCTGGTCCGCACGGCACTCCTCAAGGACCTCCCAGGCGCTCGCGTATGGGTAACCGTAGTCCGCTGTCCCCACGAGCGCTTCACGCACCGCGCCACAGGCTTCCGAGCCCAGAAACATCGGCAGGTATCGGCCCCAGCTTGGATTGCGGCCGCGTGGCGCCGCGATCACGCGGACTCGGCGGTCCTTGTGGTTCACCATCTCGACCAGCCAGGGCCGCCCGCCCAGGAGGAAGCACGTCGCTTCCTCCACCAGGCGGTCCACGAAGCCCTGCTGCAGCGAGCCCAGCTCCCGGCCGCTCATCGTCACGACCGAGTACAGCTCCGGTGTGCAGAACACCGCGTAGAGCTCCATGAAGTTCTTGCGACCGTAGGCCCGCTCGGCCTTCTCCCCCATCGCCAGGCGCCCGCCCTCGGCGCCCAGGTAGCCCTCGGCCACCATGTGCCCGATCACCACGTCGAACTCGGCCCGCGAGATCCCGGCGAGGCCCGGCACCCGAGGCAGCACGTCCCAGGCCGCCTCGGGCGTCGTCGCGCCCTGCGCCAGGGTCAGCGCCAGCATTGCCCCAGGACCGGCCAGCAGCGCGGCTCGACACGGAAAGGCTCCACGCAGCCCTGCTCCGCCAGCTCGATCAGCGCGATGGCCTGGAGAAGCGCATCCCCGCTCTCGCAGAAGAAGGTCATGTTCGCGGCAGAGCCCGCGCGGCGGTCGGAGCGCCCCATCCGCTGCAGGAAGGAGCTGACCGTGTCGGGTGCGTCTGCCTGGAGCACACGGTCGAGATCGCCCATGTCGATGCCCATCTCCAGTGTGGACGTGCAGACGATGCACGCATCCCGCCCCCGTGGAACTGCTCCTCCGCGCTCTCCCGCTCCTCCTTGCTGACCGAGCTGTGGTGCACGAAGACACCCGTGCGGCCAGCCTGCATGCGCGCGGCGACGGACTCGGTCGTCGCCCGGCTCTGGCAGAAGAGCAGGCTCTTGTGCCCAACGGCCATCTGGGCCGCGTCCCGGACGATGTCCAGGGGGGAGTCCCGATGGAGCACCAGGAGCTCGCGGTGCGCCGCGGCCTTCGGGGGATCGACCACCGCGCCGCTCCGAGCCGACGAGCCTATCAGCCGCCGCAGGATCGCCTCGGGGTTGCCCACCGTTGCGCTTGGGCCGAGGCGCTGCACGTCGTGATGCGTGAGCAGGGCCAGGCAGCCGAGCACGCTCATCAAGTGCACTCCGCGGTCCGATCCCGCGAGAGCGTGGACTTCGTCAATGACGACTAGCAGGCTGCTGAAAAGCCCCGGTCCAGCGATCGACGGCCAAGCCAGCACGTGAGATCATGTCGCATGCGCGGCAAGACACGACCTCAGCCTTCGATGCTCGCCTTGGTGTCCATCGAGTCCCTCGTCCCGCTCCGGCATCCGCTGCGGGAGCTCAAGCCGCTGGTGGACCGGATCCTCAAGGACATGTCGCCGGTCTTCGACGCCATGTACGCCGAAAACGGTCGGGTCTCGGTGCCCCCGGAGCGGCTGCTCAAGGCGACGGTGCTGATGGCGCTGTACGGGGTCCGGAGCGAGCGGCTCTTCTGCGAGCAGCTCGGCTACAACCTGCTGTTTCGCTGGTTCCTGGACATGGACATGACCGAGAAGGCCTTCGTGCCGACGGTGTTCACGAAGAACCGGGAGCGGCTCATGAACCACGACGTGGCTGCGCGGTTCCTGTCGGCCACGGTCGAGGTGGCGCAGGAGCGTGGCCTGCTGAGCAGCGAGCACTTCTCGGTGGACGGGACGCTCATCGAGGCCTGGGCCTCCATGAAGAGCTTCCGGCCGAAGGACGACGACGACTCCGACAACAACGGGTTCGGCGACTTCAAGGGCAAGAAGCGCAGCAACGAGACCCACGAGTCGAAGACGGACCCCGAGAGCAAGCTGTACCGAAAGGGGCGTGGCAAGGAGGCGAAGCTCGCCTACATGGGCCATGCGCTCATGGAGAACCGCAACGGGCTCATCGTGGACTTCGAACTCACCGAGGCCACCGGCTACGCCGAGCGAGACGCCGCCCTCGCGATGCTCGGCCGTCAGCGGCGCCGCCGCCGAAAGGGCCGCAAGCCGCGGCGGATCACCCTGGCCGCCGACGCTGGCTACGACGCCCGCGAGTTCGTGAAGCGGTGCCGAGAGCGCCGGGTGACACCGCACGTCGCGCAGAAGAAGCACTCGGCCATCGACGGCCGCACGACGTCGCATCCCGGGTACGCGGTGAGCACGAGGGCCCGCCGTCTGGTCGAGAAGATCTTCGGGTGGATGAAGACGGCCGCCGCGCATCGGCGCACGCGTTTCAAGGGGAGACGAAAGACGGCCTTCAGCACCGTCCTCGTCGCCGCCACGTTCAACCTCCTCCGACTCTCCCGCCTCCCCGCCTGACGGCGGGCGTTGCTCTTTGGCAGTTCGCTTGGACGATCAGCCGCCTGGATCGGCGGGACGGGGAACTGCGAGCGTCTGGGCCTTGGCGGAGGGCTATTTCAGCGTCCTGCTAGGCGCAGGTCTCCGAAGAGGCGGGGCGGCGGCACGCTGGCCGAGGCGAGCATCACCTCCAGCGACTCCGGCGTCGTCATCAGCAGGTTCAGGCACTCGCGCTTGAACTGCTTCTTGTCCGTGCCGTGGCGTCGCCGTGCCACACGAAGCGCGGAAGCCCGACCATCTCGGTGTTGAGTTGAGCCGGAGTGCCGTAGCCAGTCATAACTAGTTGTATCTACTGGATTCTGGTCCGTGTCAGGCGTGGTGAATCGTGGTGATTGTGGGGGGCGCGGGACCGGGCGCGGGACCGGGCGCGGGACCGACCTCTCCTTCCCGCACGAAGCGCTTGCCGGCTCCCCCCAACTCGATGCGGATCGAGAAGGGCACCAGCACCGCGTAGGACTCGAACTGCAGCGAGATCTTGCGCAGCTTGCCCACCTTGCTGATCGCGTCCTCGCTCGGGCTCGAGATGGGTGACAAGAACTGTCCAGAGGAGGGCGCGGCTGGAGGCAGGGCGCAACCCCCTTGGCCCGCCCTCAAGGCCCGAAGCCCTGACCCGGGACGACGTCTCGGCTCGCCGAGGCTCGTGCCAGAATCCAGACCACGGCGCCCGGCGTCTCGCTGCGCATCGAGAAGAGGGGGGAACGATGACCATCGCCAGCGAATTTGCGCAGATTTGCGCCCAGATCTTGACCGACACCCGGCGGAACCTGGCGTCCATCAACAACTGGAAGCAGTACCTGAACAGCGGCGGCGGGGAGCGCGCCATCGCTGGCGACCACCAGGGCCGGCACCTGCTCGAGCTGCTCCAGAACGCCCGGGACGCCGTGTTCGCAGGCGGCACCCCTGGACGCGTGTTCGTCGGGGTCACCGAACAGGGCCTG
>JAJDAI010001063.1 GCA_029261955.1 Deltaproteobacteria bacterium
GGCCGAGGACTTCGAGAAGGCCTTCGTGACCGCCCTGCGCCGCCGCGCGATGTTGAAGCTGCACATGTTCTCGGGCGACGGCCTCGAGGTCAGCCTCGCCACCGGGGCCAAGTGGGCGTCCGAACGCTGGCTGGGGCACGAGTCCTTTGACGGCGGCATCGTCCTGAGCGTGGAGGAATCATGAGCAAGCGCAGTCCTGTCCAGGTCCGCATCGATCCGCGGCGCGTGCCGCGCAACGCCGAGGAGCTCGCACGCGAGGCGGTGGAGAACTGGACGAAGAAGGCCGGCGTCGACCTGCTCAGCCTCGATGTCAGCGTCTTCCCCCAGTCGAGCGAGCTCGCCGTGCAGGCGGTGCCGGCCGACCCGGATCGCGTGTGGTCGCCCGACGATCGCAAGGCGCTGCGCAAGACGATCATGGACACCCTGCGCGACGGCTGGGTGGAGCAGGAGGCCCAGGGCGCCACGACCGCGCCCGGCGTGCCCGTGCCCGCGCGCGCGCTCATCAACACGGCCCGGCCGCTGCCGGCCGAGGACGGCCCCCGCTTCCACTCCGACGAGTCGATCTTCGAGATGGGCCGGAACCTGGAGCGCATCCGCCTCGCGCTCGCCGGATCGATCCGGCTGGAACTGCAGCAGCTCAGCCACCCCGCCGCCGGACTCCGGGACTGGGCGAAGCTGGCTCAGTGGCTGCAGGACATGTCGGCGAACGAGCACGCCCTCGCCGAGCTCGGGCCCGATCTGCGGCTCCGGGTCAAGGAGCTGCTTTGGTTCATCGAGTCGAAGGCTCGCTGATCGTGCAGGTTTCAACGGGATCGCGTGTGCCCGCGAGCACTTCCGCCCGGTAGATCCCCCGACAGCCCGCCCTGCCTCGCCCGCGCACTGCGGCCCAGGCAGCCGACTGCGTCCCCTCTGAGCCATCACTTTGCTGCCCCCGCCCCAGCGGGCGGCCGCTGGCATGGCTTGTGCGACACAGGTGACCGAACCCGAACCCGGAGGGTCTCATGTCACGCCTGCTCATCCTCCTCCTCGCGGCTCCCTTGCTCAGCCTTGTCGCTTGCGATGCTGCCGTGGAACCCGAAGCCGCTCAGATCGAGCCGCAGGACGGCCTGGTCGACGGCGTCGAATACGTGGATTGGCACGGACGGATCGTCGAGCCCGGCACGGGCGATCCCGTCGAGGCAGCCCTCGTCTGCGTGCTCGCCACCTACAACCCCTGCGCCCGCACCGACGTGCGAGGCGAATTCCGCCTCATCGGTCAGCCCCTGGGCTCCAGGCTCGCGCTCCAGGTCTTCAAGGACGGCTACGGGCCCTCGCTCGTGCCGGTCAAGGTCGACGGCGCCAACTTCAGCCGCGAGCTGCCGCTGATGCCCGACGGCTTCTGGCAGGGCGTGGCCGACCAGGCTGACGTCCGCCCCGACGAGGACCTGGGCCACGTGCGCATGGTCGCGCACGAGTGGCTGGCCGAGGAGATGGGGCCGCTGCGCGACATGCGGCTGGTGCCCGATCCCGAGATGCGGGGAGTCCTGCACTACGGCCACGGCGACCACGCGCGCCAGGTCGAAGGCGAGGCCTGGCTGTTCAACGCGCTGCCCGGCGTGTGGTCCGTTCAGCTCGCGCTCGACCGCACCGACGTGGGCGGCGACCTGATCTGCTCCGCCCGCCTGGGCTGGAACGAGACCGGGGCGACCTTCTCGACCCTCGTGCTGCCCGGCATGACGACGCAGCTCGAACACCTGTGCCTGCGCATCCCGCCGCCGCCGCCCATCGGCGTCCCCGAGATCCCGCAAGACCAGCTGATCGAGCCCATCGAGAACGCCCTGCCGGTGATCGTGCCCGCTGGAGGCTGACCCGACCCGCAGAGGAGGCGCCATGTCCGAGCCCATCCCCCCGATGGACCACCCGCTGCCTCCCAACCTCACCGCCCAGGAGCGTGAGTCCTTCCGCTGGGAGGCGGCTCACGCCGCCCTCGACGGCCTGCCCGGCGGGGGAATGAACCTCGCCTGGGAGGCCGTCCGGCGTCACTCCATCGGGGCCGCGCCGGAGCGCATCGCGCTGGTCTGGTTGGCGCGCGACGGGCGGCGGATCGAGCTCAGCTACCGGGAGCTGGACCGCTTGATCTCGCGCTTCGCCTCGGCGGTGACCGCGCTCGGCCTCGAGCGGGGCGACCGGGTCTTCCTGCTCTGTGATCGCGTGCCGGAGCTCTATGTGGCGGCCCTGGGCACGCTGCTCGCCGGCGGCGTGGTCTGCCCGCTCTTCTCCGCCTTCGGGCCCGAGCCCGTCCGGGTGCGCATGGAGGTCGGTGACGGCCGCTTCCTCGTGACGACGCCAGGCCTGTACCGCCGCAAGGTCGCGCCGGTGCGGGACGAGCTTCCGACGCTCGAGCACGTGCTGCTGGTCGCCGAAGCGGGGGAGGTCTGCGGCCTGCTGCACGGGCAGCCGGGCCCGATCCGCAAGCCGGCGGAGGGCCACGACTTCACCGGGCTGCTGGCCGGGGCGTCGGAGTCCTTCGGTTGCGCGCCGACCACCGCCGACGACATGGCCCTGCTGCACTTCACGAGCGGCACCACGGGCAAGCCCAAGGGCGCGGTGCATGTGCACGGCGCGGGCGTCTGGCACCACCGCAGCGCCATGTACGCCCTGGATCTGCAGCCCGGTGACATCTTCTGGTGCACCGCGGATCCGGGCTGGGTGACCGGCACGTCCTACGGGATCCTCGCGCCGCTGCTGCACGGCTTGACCAGCATCGTGGACGAGGGGGAGTTCGACCCCACCCGCTGGTACGACATCCTGGGCCGCGAGCGCGTGACCGTCTGGTACACGGCGCCCACGGCCATCCGCCTGCTCATGCGCAGCCCCGTGCCCGTGCCCCAGCTCCCCGAGCTGCGCCTGGCCGCGTCGGTGGGCGAGCCCTTGAACCCCGAGTGCGTGCGCTGGGCGGTCGAGCACCTCGGCATCCCCTTCCACGACACCTGGTGGCAGAGCGAGACGGGCGGGATCCTCATCGCCAACGTGCGCAGCGAGCCGCTGCAGCCCGGCGCCATGGGCAAGGCCCTGCCGGGCATCGAGGCGGCGGTCACGAAACGGCACGGCGACACGATCGAGGTCCTGGAGAGCGGCGAGGGAGAGCTGGCGATCCGCCCGGGCTGGCCCTCGATGTTCCGCGGCTACTTGCACGAAGAGGCCCGCTACAAGGCCTGCTTCGTGGACGGCTGGTACCTCGCCGGCGACCTCGCGCGACGCGACCCGGACGGCACCTTCTGGTTCGTGGGGCGGGTGGACGACGTCATCAAGGCCGCGGGGCACCTGATCGGTCCCTTCGAGGTCGAGTCGGGGCTCATGGAGCACGAGGCGGTGGCCGAGGTGGCGGTCATCGGCAAGCCGGACGAGCTGGCCGGGAACATCGTGAAGGCCTTCGTCCTGCTGGCCCCAGGCTACGAGCCCAGCCCCGAGCTGGAGCGTGAGCTGCGCGGCTTCGCCCGCAAGCGCCTGGGGGCCGCGGTCGCGCCGCGGGAGATCGCCTTCGCGCTGGATCTCCCCCGGACCCGGAGCGGCAAGATCATGCGGCGCCTGCTGAAGGCTCGTGAGCTGGGCCTGCCCGAAGGAGACACCTCCACCCTGGAGACCCCCGCATGAGCGCCATCGCCCTCGCCCACCCCGACGTGCAGCGCGAGCAGGCGCTGGCCTTCCTGCAGCAGATGAAGCGGATCCGGGCCTTCGAGCTGAAGTGCGCCGAGAAGTACAGCGCCGGCGACATCCGCGGCTTCCTGCACCTCTACATCGGCGAGGAGGCCGTCGCGACGGGGGTCATCGCGGCCCTCGAGGAGCGGGACGCCGTCGTCGCCACCTACCGCGAGCACGGGCACGCGCTGGCCCGGGGGATGAGCGCGGACGCCTGCATGGCCGAGATGTACGGGCGGGTCGAGGGATGCTCGCGGGGCCGCGGCGGCTCCATGCACCTCTTCGACGGGGCGCGGCGCTTCTACGGCGGCAACGCCATCGTCGGCGGCGGGCTGCCGCTGGCGGCGGGCCTCGCGTGGGGCGACAAGCGCGCGGGGAACGGTGCCATCACCGCCTGCTTCTTCGGCGAGGGAGCCGTCAGCGAAGGCGAGTTCCACGAGGCCCTCAACCTGGCCGCCCTCTGGCGCCTGCCGGTCCTGTTCTGCTGCGAGAACAACGGCTACGCCATGGGCACGGCGCTGGACCGCTCGACGAAGGTGACCTCGATCGCAGCCCGCGCGGCGACCTACGGCATGCCGGGCGAGGCCGTGGACGGGATGGACGTGTTCGCCGTGCACGAGGCGGCGAGCCGGGCGGTGGCCGCGGTGCGCTCGGGCGCGGGCCCCTGGCTGCTCGAGCTGCGCACCTACCGCTTCCGGCCCCACTCGATGTTCGACCCCGAGCTCTACCGGGACGCCGAGGAGGTCGCCTGGTGGAAGGAGCGCGGGCCCATCGTGCGCCTGCGAGCACGCCTGGAGGAGGAGGGCTGGCTGGGCGGCGAGGACGCGATCGATGCCGCCGTCGCGGAGGAAGTCGAAGCCAGCGTGGCCTTCGCGGAGGCCGGCAGCGACGAGCCGGTGGACGAACTGGAGCGCTTCGTCCTGGCCGAAGACCACGAGGCGCCCGAGCCCGGGACCGCCAGCGGCGAGTCGACGGAGATGAGCTACCGCGAGGCCGTGCGCGCGGCGATCAGCGAGGCGATGGACGCCGACGAGCGCGTCTTCCTCGTGGGCGAGGACGTCGGCGCCTACGGCGGCTGCTACGCGGTGACGAAGGGGATGCTGGAGCAGTACGGCCCCGAGCGGATCGTGGACGCTCCGCTGAGCGAGGCGGGCTTCGTCGGCGCGGGGATCGGCGCGGCGATCGCCGGGCAGCGGCCCATCGTCGAGATCATGACCGTCAACTTCAGCCTGCTCGCCCTCGACCAGCTGCTCAACACGGCCGCCACCCTGCGCCACATGAGCGGCGGGCAGTGCGGCGTGCCCCTGGTGGTGCGCATGGCGACCGGCGCGGGCAAGCAGCTCGCGGCGCAGCACAGCCACAGCCTGGAGGGCTGGTACGCGCACATCCCCGGCCTCAAGGTCCTCGCGCCGGCCACCGTGCAGGACGCCCGCGGCATGCTCGCCGCAGCGCTGGCCGACCCCGATCCCGTGCTGATCTTCGAGCACGTCATGCTCTACAACCGCTCCGGTCCGGTGGACGCCGGGGCCCTGCCCGTCGACATCTGCTCGGCGGCGGTGCGGCGCGAAGGCCACGACGTCTCGCTCATCACCTACGGCGGCTCGCTGCCGATGGTGCTCGAGGCGGCCGAGACCCTGGGCTCCGAGGGCATATCCGCCGAGGTCCTGGACCTGCGCGTGCTGCGCCCGCTGGACGAGGAGGCCGTGCTCGCGACCGCGCGCAAGACCGGGCGGGTCGTCGTCGTGGACGAGGGCTGGCGGAGCGGCTCGCTCAGCGCCGAGGTCGCCGCCCGCATCCAGGAGCACGCCTTCTACGAGCTGGACGCACCCGTGCAGCGCGTCTGCAGTCACGAGGTCCCGATGCCCTACCCGAAGCACCTGGAGGACGCGGCGACGCCGAGCCTCGACGAGGTGCTGCAGGCGGCTCGGCAGGCCGTGGGAGGGACAGTCTGATGGGGCTCTTCTGCATGCCCAGCCTCGGCGCCGACATGGAACACGGGCGCCTCGTGGAGTGGAAGGTCGAACGCGGCGAGCGGGCGCGGCCGGGCGACATCGTCGCCACCGTCGAGACCGAGAAGGGCGCCATCGACATCGAGACCTTCGAGGACGTCGTCTTCGAGATGCTCCTGGTCGAGCCGGGCGAGGAGGTGCCCGTCGGCGCCGACCTCGCGGTGACCCGGAGGGCGGACGTCGGCGCGGCCGACCAGACCGAGCCCATCATCATGCCGGTCACGACGCCCAAGGAGATGCTGACCGCGCCGGAGGAGCCGGTGCCCCGCTCCTCCGCCCTGCCGCCGGCCGAGGCGCTCGCCGAGCGCGGCCCCCGCCCCACCCGGGCGAGCCCCGTGGCCCGCCGGATCGCGCGCGAGCTGGACGTCGACCTGGCGAGCTTGCAGGGCACCGGCCCGCACGGCGCCATCAAGCGCGAGGACGTGCTGCGCGCCGCCGAAGGCCAACCGCCGGCCGAGCCCCCCAAAGCAGCGCCCGAGCCCATCGAGGCGGCGCCCCCAGCCGCGCCCGACAAGAGCGCCATGCGCCGCGCGATCGCCGCGACGATGGCTCGCAGCAAGCGCGAGATCCCGCACTACTACCTGGCCCACGACATCCCCATCGACCCCGCCCTGGTCTGGCTGGAGGGGCAGAACCTCGAGCGGCAGCCCCGCGACCGCCTGCTGCTCGCTGCGCTCCAGATCCGGGCCGTGGCCCTGGCGGCGGTGGCCATCCCGGGGCTCAACGGCTTCTGGAACGAAACCTTCGAGCCCTCGGACGGCGTGCACGTGGGCTTCGCCATCTCGCTGCGCGGCGGCGGGCTGGTCGCCCCGGCCATTCGCGACGCCGAAGGCAAGGACGTCGAGACCGTGATGCAGGAGCTGCGCGACCTCGTGCACCGCGCGCGCCGGGGCGGCTTGAAGGCCTCGGAGATGACGAGCCCCACCATCACCGTCAGCTGCCTGGGCGAGCAGGGCGTGGACCAGCTCACCGGCATCATCCAGCCCCCGCAGGTGGCGTTGGTCGGCTTCGGCACGCCCGCCGAGCGCCCCTGGGCCATCGACGGCTTCGTCGTGGCCCGCCGCCTCGTCACCGCCACGCTCTCCGCCGATCACCGCGCCAGCGACGGCCACACCGGCGGCCGCTTCCTGCGCGCGATCGCGGACCTCCTCCAGACCCCGGATCGACTGTGACGGACCCCACCCTGCGCCAACTCGTCCTGAGCTGCCTGCTCGAGGTTGCCCCCGATCTGCAGGGTCAGGACATCCAGCCCAGCGACGCCTTTCGACGTGACCTCGACCTGGACTCCATGGACTTCCAGGACCTGCTCCAGGCGCTGAGCGACCGCACCGGCGTCGCGATCCCCGACAGCGAAGCCGCGAACCTCGACGGGCTCGACCGCGCCGTCGATTGGCTGAGGCCGCGGATGGCCTGAACCCGGAGGCAACCATGCGTCTGCTCCTCCTGCTCCTCCTGCTCATCGGCTGCCCCTCGCCCGGCGGCGGGGGCGGCGACGACGACGACAGCGCCCCTGCCGACGACGACGACGCCACCATCGAGAACCCCTTCACCGACTACGTCGTCGACCCCGACGTCTTCTCGACGCCCGTCGACCTGGAGTCGGTGGTCCAGCACCACCTCAACGAGGTCCCGCCCGACGAGCTCATCGTCGTCTTGGAGGACGGCGACATCCAGCCGATCCTCGACGCCCTCGGCGGCACGCTGCTCGGCCAGATCCCGGCCCTGAACGCCTACCAGGTCGCCCTGCCGACCGCGACCTTGCCCGAGCTGGAGGCCGCCCAGGCCCTGGCTGCCTCCCTGCCCGGCGTCTCGGGAGCGTCCTGGAACAGCATCCAGGAGTGGCACTCGAGCCCGGGCTACTGCCTGCTCGAGGACGACAACCACCAGAACCTCACCGGACCCGAGCGCTGCGGCTACAGCGACATCGGCTACTATCAGGCCGCGCGCATCCTCAAGAAGCTGGCCGAGCACATGACGCTGAGCCCCGTGAAGGTCGCGGTCGTGGACTCCGGGCTGCAGAAGGACTTCGGTGCCTTCGACGACGTCTACGTGCTCAACCTCGCCGACCCGAACCGCGAGCCCATCGACAACCACGGCCACGGCACGCGGGTCTCGGGGATCATCGCGGCGGACGACGGCGACGGCAGCACCAACGGCATCGCCAGCCAGGTGCTCGGCGCGCGGGTCGCGCTGGAGGTCGGCGGCTTCTCCCCGGACACCTTCGCGACGATCACGGCGGTGTACCGGGCCGTGCTCGACGGGCACGCCGACGTCGTCAACATGAGCTACGGCGCCCGCTACACCCCCGCCGAGGCGGCGATGCAGGCCACGGTCATGGAGCTCTACGCCGAGCTCACCGACATGGCGCCGGGCACGGTCTTCGTGACGTCCGCCGGCAACCGCAACGAGGAGCTCACGCCCACCGGCCAGACCCCGGGGGGCCTGGACGCGCCCAACTTCCTCACCGTCGGCGGCACGACCCACTGCGACCCGATGTCCAGGTGGATCCACAGCGATCCGGTCTACGGGACCAGCTGGGGTTCGCTCGTCGATCTGAGCGCGCCCGCCCAGACCGTGCCGGTGCTGCCCTACGACCCGCTGCACGCCATCTACAACCCCGGCGGCGACCCGATCTTCAAGGACGGAACATCGTACTCCTCGCCCATGGTCGCGGCGACCGCCGCCATCATGAAGTCCTTCGACAGCACGCTCAGCGGCGCCGACATCAAGACCTACTTGACCGACTACGCCCTGATCACGGACCCGGCCATCAACTGGCGCCGGCACGTGATGATGCTGCCCATCGAACAGATGCTCATCGACCGCGGCGCGCCCTACGAGGTGCTCGACCTCATCGACGCCGACGATCAGCCCGGCCAGTGGGACGTGCCCTTCCTGGCGCTCAACCGCATCTGCGAGGGCGCCGACCTCAGCGTGCAGGGCCAGGGCGCCTGGACCTTCTTCCCCGACGCCTCCACGGGCGCGGGCTTCATCAACGACATGGGCCTGGGCTTCATGCTCGGCACCGACGACGGCGACGTCGCCTTCGGCCTGAGCCAGGTGGGCGGCACCTTCGCGCTCGGCACCGAGTACGTGATCCCCGGCCAGATGGAGGCGAGCTTCTCCATCATCAGCCGCGAGCTCTTCACCTCGGGCGGCGGAGGCGTCGTGCAGTTCGACGAGTGCGCCATCACCGAGCGCAACCCGCTCGACAACAGCCCCATGGTGGTCCAGGTCTCCGCCCGCAGCCAGGGCGGCCTGCAGGGCTACCAGGGCAGCGTGATGGTCGGGCACGAGTTCGACGCGCGCTTCAACGTGCCGATGATCGTCTACCCGGGCGCAGCCGTGATCCCCGTGCTGGAGACGGACTGCGAGGGCGGGATCCAGTAGCTCGGGGGCTCAGGCCTCGGCGCGGTCGATCGCGTGCAGGGACGCGAGCAGCTGGATGAACTCGCCCAGCGGCTCCACCGCCTCCAAGTCGAGGCCCGCGTGCACGTGAGCCATGCCCTCCGCCGTCCAGACCACGCGCCCGCGGGCTCGGATCCCGACGGTCTGGGGGCCCCTCGGCGTCTCCACGCGCTCGACGAACGCGACCTCGACCACGCTGCCACGGGTGAGCTCCCGGCCGGTCTTCTGCAAGCGCAGGCCGGCGCGGCTGATCTCCACGATGCGGACCCGCTCCTCGACCTTGCCGAGCAGGACCGCGTCCGCGCCCCACTCGAAGCGCTGGTCGACGCGGTGCTCCGAGCCCACCGCCGAGCCTCCGCCCGAGGCGTAGCGCCCCTGCCGCATGCCGCTGTGGCCCTCGACAGGCTCGAGCTCGCCGGGTCCGGGCACCGCCAACATCGTGCCCGTCGCGCCGGCGGGGCGGATCAAGGTCGGCTCGACGCGGGCGATGAAGCGGGCCAGGGCCTTGCGAAACTCGTGCAGGACCAGCGGCTTGGGGGTGAAGGCCGCGGTCCGGGCCACGCCCGCGTACCGGGCGAGCCTCGAGGCCGATGGCGCGTGCGTGCCGGTCAGGACGAGGTCGAAGGCACCGCGCTTCGGCTTGGGAGCTTCGGCCCAGGGAGGGACCGATGGGTCAGCCGCCGAGGGCGCCACCGCCAGGTGCTCCGGCGTGAAGTCGCCGTAGTCCAGATCGAAGACGACCCCCTCCACCCCCGGCTGGCTCGCGGCCACGATCGACTCACGCGGCGTCTCGGGGGCACAGCAGGAGTGCCCGCCGAAGCGGAGCATGCCGGCCACGACCTCCCGGACCGCCGGGTCCGGGGAGATGATCACGACGGTCGCGCTCTGGGAGCCGGGGCGTTGCACGGGCCGCATTGTAGCCACTGGCTGCGGAGGGGACCGAAGCCGGCCCTGCTACCATCGCCGGCCCATGCGACCCAGCGAACGCGAGCTCCGTGACCAGCTGATTCAGTTCAGCCACCTCTGCTACGAGCGGCACCTGCTCGTGGGCATGGACGGCAACCTGTCCGCCCGGCTGAGCGACGAGCTGGTGATCACCACGCAGGCCGGCTGCCACAAGGGCCTGGTGCGGGACGAGCACCTCGTGGTGGTCGATCTCGATGGGAACAAGGTCCGCGGCGCCGGGCGCCCGACGTCGGAGATGGCGATGCACCTCGCCTGCTACCGCGAGCGGGCCGACATCGAGGCGGTCGTGCACGCGCACCCGCCGACCTGCATCGCGTTCACGGTCGCCGGCGTGTCCATGGCGCGCTGCGTGCTGCCCGAGGTGGTGCTGACTCTGGGGAGCGTGCCGACCCTGGG
>JAJDAI010001064.1 GCA_029261955.1 Deltaproteobacteria bacterium
CCCCGGAGACTCGATGCACACAAGTGTTCTTCGCTTCGCATTCGCCCTGCTCGTTCTCCTGCTCGCCGCCCCCGCGATGGCGATCGAGGGCGGCGGCCCCGTCCGCATGCTCGACGGCGCGCGGGAGCAGCGCATCGAGACCCCCTCGGTCCAACAGGACCTCGATGCGTCGGCCGCCTGGCAGGACTTCCAGGCACGCCACCCGGGCCGATGGACCGCCCGCTGGGACGAAGCCACCGGCACGCCCGTGCGCTTCTACGGCGAAGGCTGGGCCATCGACAGCGCCCGCCTCGCCTCCGATCCCTTCGGCCTGAGCCGGAGCATCCTCGGCGCCGAGCGAGACCTGCTCGGCGTGGAGCCGCAATCCCTCGACGACGGCGTCGCGGTCACCCGGCAGGGCGTGACCACCGTCAGCTTCCTGCAGCGCTTCTCCGGCCTGCCGGTGGAAGACGCGCGCATCTCGCTGCGCTTCAAGGCCGGCCGCTTCGTCATGGGCCAGTTCGAGTCCTTCCCCGGCATCGCCGTCGCGACCGCGCCGATCCGCTCGGCGGCCGAGGCTGTGTCCTCCGGCCTCGCGGCCCTGGATCGCAGCCCCGCGAACACCGAGGTGGCCGTCGCCCCGCGACTCGTCGTGCGCCCCCTCCCGACCCGCGACTCTGTCGACCACCGACTGGCCTGGCGCTTCGAGCTCAAGGCGCTGGATCGCCCCTCCTACCGCATCGTGTGGGTCGACGCCCACGCGGGCGACCTGCTCGGTTGGGAGGAGCTCGTGCGCTTCGCGGACGGCACGGTGGAGGGTGAGCACGACAACCGCTACCCCCTCAACGGCCTGACCACCTCCCCGCTGCGCGGCGTCGCGCTGAGCGGCGGCTCCGCCAGCGCGACCAGCGACTTCGCGGGCAACTTCAGCATCAGCACAGCCACCCCCGTGGACCTCAGCTTCAACACCGACGGCACCTGGATCGACCTGCGCAGCCTCGACAACAGCGGCCAGACCACCTTCCAGAGCTCGCTGAACAACGACGGCGGCACCGTGACCGCCCAGCCCTCGGGCGGCAACCAGGCCGTCCGCCGCCAGCGAGCCCAGGTCCAGGCCCACGTGGCGCTCCACACGGTTCGGGACCGCGCCGTGCAGATCAACCCGAGCTTCAGCTGGGCGCAGTCGGCCGCGATCGTGCGCGTGAACATGAACGACATGGTCTGCAACGCCTGGTACGACGAGCAGAGTCGACTGAACTTCGTGGTCCAGGACGGCGGCTGCAACAACACCGCCCGCATCGCCGACGTCATCTACCACGAGTACGGCCACGGCTGGCATTGGTGGAACCTGGTGGACGGCAGCGGCAACTTCGAGGGCGCGCTGAGCGAGGGCCTCTCGGACTACATGTCGGCGACCATCACCAACGAGGCCGCCATGGGCCGCAACTTCGTCACCGGCACCACGAGCCCGCTGCGCGACCTCGAGGACTTCCTCGTGTGGCCCACCGACATCGATGAGGACCCGCACATCACCGGACTCATCATCGGCGGGGCCCTGTGGGACCTGCGCGAGGCCATGATCAGCGCGCACGGCATCGCCGCTGGCGTCCAGCAGACCGACCACATCTTCTGGGGCATCTCGTCCAACGCGTCGGACATCCCCTCCAGCTACGAAGAGGCCCTGCTCGTCGACGACGACGACGGCAACCTGAGCAACGGCACGCCGAACCAGTGCCACATCGAGACGGCCTTCGGGCCGCACGGGCTCGGTCCGGGGGTCGCCATCCCCGCCTACTACCTCGACCACGAAGGCCTCGAGCCGGGCCTCGCGCCCGACCAGTCCATCGACATCGACATCGAAGCCGGGATCGCCAACGCCGAGTGCGCGAGCGGCGCCATCACCTCCGCCGTGCTGCACTACAGCGTCGACGACGACGAGCCCATGAACACCTGGGACACCCTCAACATGGTCGCAGGCGCTGGGGACCTCTTCTCGGCCGCCATCCCGGGCGCAGCGCCGGGCACCTACGTGCGCTACTGGGTCGAGACCTTCGCCGAGGACGGTGGCCAGGAGGACGTCGCCCCCCTCGGCTCCATCACCGACCCCTGGTTCGGCGCCTGGGTCGGCGGGGCAGACGTGCACTTCGAGACGGACTTCGAGGCGGACGACGGCGGCTTCACCCACGAGCTCCTCAGCGGCAACCCCGACACGCTCGGCTCCGACGACTGGCAGTGGGGTCCGCCCGGCGGCGTCGGCGGCGACCCCGACAGCGCCTGGTCCGGCAACAACGCCTGGGGCAACGATCTGGCCCCGGAGGACAACTGGAACGGCCAGTACCAGGACAACGTGCACAACGTGCTCGCGTCCCCGACCATCAACGTGGGCTCCGCCACCCCGGTCTACCTCCAGTTCCGACGGTGGCTCCAGGTGGAGGACGGCTTCTGGGACGACGCCGAGGTCCACGTCAACGGGGAGCTCGTCTGGACCCAGTTCAGCTCGCCCGTCCAGGACGGCTCGGACCAGCACCACGACGACGCCCATTGGGCCTTCCGCAGCTACGACATCACCGACCTCGTGGGCCCCACCGGGAACGTCGAGGTCCAGTGGCACCTCGTCAGCGACGCCGGCCTCACGCGGGGCGGCTGGAACATCGACGACGTCCGCGTCATCACGCCCAACGGGGACATCGTCGATCCCGGTGACGACGACGACGCCACCGATCCCGGCGACGACGACGACGTGGCCGACGACGACGACGACTCCACCGCCCAGCAGGACGACGACGACGCGGTCGACGACGACGACGACGCGGCCGACGACGACGATGCCACGGCCGACACCCCGTTCCAGGAGGGCAGCTCGTCCTTCGCCGCCTCGGGCAGCGCCTGCTCCTGCACCACCGCGGACCGGGCTCCCGGCGGGGGTCTGCTCGGGCTGCTGCTGCTGTTGGGGCTGCGCCGCCGACGGGGCTGATGCGCCCGCTGACCCTGCTCGCCGCGGCGCTCCTCTGCGTCGCGGCCGTCCCCCTCCCCTCCTGGACCGAGCACCAGGGCGACCAGGCTCTTCGCCGTGCGTGGCTGGCCTGGAGTCGTGGGGAAGTCGAGCGTGCCGAAGCCGAGGCCCGGGCCGCCGTCGGCCACCGCCCGGAGGCACCCGAAGCCTGGGAGATGCTCTGCGGCTTGTTGACCGACCAGCGCCGCTGGAGCGAGGCCGACGCGCCCTGCGAGCGGAGCCGGGCCCTGCTGCCCGAGGAGCCTCGGGCCCTGCTCCTGCACGGCCGCGTCTCGCTGGAGCTGGGCCGACGCGATGCCGCCGCCGACAGCTTCGCGCGCGCGGCCGCCGCGCAGCCCGATCACCCCTCGGGGCCGCTGGGGCAGGCCCTGGTCGCCGCGCGCCTCGACCGCGACTGGCACACCATGGCGGAGCACCTGGGCGAGCTCCGCCGCCGCCAGCCGGGCTACGTGCTCGCGCTGCTTCCGAAGCGTCCCGGCTGGGAGCCGCTGGCCGACGACGCCGAGTTCCTGGCCGCGCTCCAGGCCGTTCTGCTGGCACAGAACGACGAAGCCCCCGCGCCGTAACCGACGCGGGGGCCCCGTGGATCGTTCGGTCGAACGGTCGGGCTACATGCCCATACCGCCCATGCCGCCCATGCCGCCCATGCCGCCCATGCCGCCGCCACCACCGTGGTCGTGGCCGCCGCCTGCAGGCGCCTTCTGGGGGACCTCGGCGACCATCGCCTCCGTGGTCAGCATCAGGCCCGCGATGGACGCTGCGTGCTGCAGCGCCGAGCGGGTGACCTTGGTCGGGTCGATGACGCCGGCCGCGACCAGGTCGCAGTACTCGCCGGTGGCCGCGTTGAGGCC
>JAJDAI010001065.1 GCA_029261955.1 Deltaproteobacteria bacterium
GGCCCGTCCCAGCAGTGCGCGCGGACGTGCGCGGCCTCCACGCCGAAGTAGGCCCCGTCCAGCGCAGCACGGAATCCGGGAACGACGCAGCGATGCTCGTAGGCGCGCATCACTTCGCGCTGGAACGCGGGGTCCCGCCTCCGCCGCGCCGAGTTCACGGCCCCGTCGTCGTCCAGCACCAGCCCCACCGCACTCGCGATGGAGTCGTGGAGCCTTACGGGGAAGTGCTTGTCGAGAAGTAGCCGTGCCGCCCTTGCCGTCAGCGCCCGGTCCGCGCGGAGCTGCCGCTCGATCTCGGGTGGAAGCCGGCCGCGTGAGGAACGAAGCGCGCGCATCACCGGGAAGCCGCCCTTCCGCAGCGGCATGTCCTCCGCGCCGTCGACCTCCCAGAGGCCGTCGCTCCGCAGGTGCCAGTACGGCAGCTGCGGCTGGTGGCTGGCCTTCACCAGCGGCGAGTAGGCCCGGAGCAGGGGCAACAACGCCTCGTGGGCCTCCTCGAAGCCGGGCGTGGTGGTTTCACCTCGCTGGACGCGGCCGAGGGCTAGGAGGAGCAGCAGGGGCTTGTGGGGGGCGCGACGATCACCGCGCGCGTACACGTTCAGGTGCTCGAGCTTGTTCAGCAGTGCGTGCGCCTCAGCCATCAACGAGAAGGCTACCGCGATGCCGATGGCGCGCGCGGTTACCGCTCGACCTGTGGGAGAGTGGCGCGCATGGGCGGGGACCTCGACGTCAGCATCTTCGGCAGCCCGGGTGACATGGGCCGCAGGTTCGCCGCCGATCTGGCAAACGCCAGAGCGGCATCGGTGGCCGTCGCTTTCGCAAAGCAGTCCGCCCTGCTTGAGGTCGACCTCGACGCCTGGTGCCGCGATGGCGGGAGCTTGAAGCTCGTCGCGGGCACGGACTTCGCCATCACTGAGCTTGACCTGGTGCGCCGGCTAGACGCGCACGAGAGCGCCTCCTGCCACGTCTACAACAGCCTGGGCCAGCAGACGTTCCACCCAAAGCTCTACGTGCTCGATGGAGCGCGCAGCCGCGTCGCCTACGTGACGTCGGCGAACCTCACGCGCGGCGCCATGCGCAGCAACGTCGAGGCCTCGGTCCGCCTCGAAGGACCTGCAGACGCACCCGAGCTTGCGCAGGCCGCCGGGCTGTTCACCTCGTACTTCGAGTCCGAGTTCTCCACGCCGCTGACGCCCGAGTTCGCGGCCCGCTACGAAGAGCTGCAGCGTGCGCGTCAGGAAGCCCTGCGCGGCACGAGGGGGGCAGAGGACGCCCTGCTTGCCGCGAGTCGCCTCTTGCTGGCCCAACACCGTGGTGTTGCAGCACGCCAGCGTCATCTCCTCGTCGTCACGCCTGACTACTACAAGGTGTGCATGCGCACGAACACTTGGGGCCGGCGCCACGAGCAGCAGATCCGCAGCTACTCCCCCGGAGACCTGTTCCTCTTCTACGTGACCAAGGGCCGCGGAGTTCCGGCGATCGGCATGTTCACCGGCCCACCGTGGTTCGACACGAAGCCGTTGTGGAACGATCTCGGCGGCGTGCCGGAGTTCCCGTGGCGCATCCGGTTCGAGATTCTCGGCAAGCTGGATTCGGGTATCGACCTGAAGAGGGTTTTGGCGCCACTGCTCGTCAGCCCCAAGAAGGGCTGGCTCGGGGGCTACGTCGCCGGTAGCCATCCTCTGCCGCCGCATGAGTTCGAGGCATTGCGCCGGGCGTTCGAGGTCGAGTACCGGGCTGAGATCAAGCTGCCCCCCCTGCCCTGATGCACGTCCAGACCGCCAGCACCGCCGACGGCTCGCTGCTCCGCGCGGTGCGGGCCACGCTCGATGAGGCGGATGAGGCGCTCCTCTGCGTGGCCTTCGCCTCAGAGCAGGGCGTCCATCTCCTCCGTCCCCAGCTGACACGTCTCGGTTCGCGGGCGCGCCTGATCGCGACCACGACCTTCGGCTCAACCACGCCCGGGGCGCTGGCCATGGCGCACGGGCTAGGCGTGCGCGTGCAGACCCTCAACCCGGGCTCCGGCACCTACCACCCCAAGGCCTTCCTTTCACGGTCCAGGGACGGCTCAGCGGCCGCGTTCATGGGCTCCTGCAACCTCACGCGGGGGCTCATCGCCAACGTCGAGATCGGCACCGCCCTGCGCGGCATGCTCGAAGACGCGCCGCTCGCGGACGCCTGGTCGTGGGGGGAGCAAGTCTGGGGAGACCGTCGGGCTGAGCTGTGGACTCCGCCAGCCCCGGGTGAGGTCGTCGCCACCCCAGCCTTCGAGCCCGAATTGCTCGACCTGCTTCAGGCCGAGGTCGCCCGCAACCCGCTGTTCCTCACGCTCACGCGTGGCAACCCGAACCGGGTCACCGAGGTCACCCCCCAGGGCATCTACATCGAGACCGAGGCATCGCGAGCGAAGGGCAACCCGGCCCAGGAGGTCCCCTCGTGGATGTTCGAGCTGGCGTGGGAAACCCTGCGGTCACGGGGGAAGTTGACCCAGCAGGAGGTCCTGAACGCGCTGAACATCAAGCGGTCTGCGGCCGTCTGCGCCGTCCTGGCGCGCCTGGCAGGAGTTGAGGTGGTTCGCGATGGGCGGAGGACAGCGCTCGTCTGGCACGGCCCCTGAGGCTGACCATCGAGCGCATCTTCCAAGCGTCCTCTGCGGCCGGGCGACCTGATCCGTCCGCGTGGGTTCTGGACGTCAGCGGTGGCCCGGCGGATCGACGGGCGCGCCGGCCACGCGGAGATGTGTGGCATCGTCAGCCTCTGTGGTCATCTCCGCAGATTCGGTCATGTTCGCGGGCTTCGTGAATTCGGAGTAGGGAGGAGCAGAACCTCACCGCGCCGGCGTAGGCTGACCGAGGGGCGCGGGGAATCCGTCTGAAGACTAGGCCTCCAAGAGAGATTTGAATCGCGCGCCGTTGTGGCCGACGCCACGCCGGAACTCAGCCACTGCAGGGACCGATATTCGGCGCTTGCGGTTGATAGCGGGCAGAAGGAGCGGGGAGCGGGTGATGACCAAGAAGAGCGGCTCCCTTGCACTCCTGATTAACTTCTTCCTGCCCGGCCTGGGGCTTGTGTATGCCTCCGACGGCAAGGTCGGATGGCGGCTCTTTCTCGCAAACTTCGTCGGCGGGCTGTTGGCGCCGTTCACAGGCGGCGTGACCGTGCTGGTCTGCATCGTCGTCTGGTTCTGGGCGCTTGCTGACTCGTTCGCCGTCGCCAACCGGGCCAACCGGCAGATCGACGCGGCCGAAATCGCAGCGGACCACCGACAGCGCGCGGAGAGAATTCGCGCGGAGCGTAGCGAACGGGATCAGGTGCAGCTCCGGGCTTCCGAAGAGAAGAGTGCAGAGCGGGCGGCACTGGCGCGTGTCGATGCCGCAGAACTCGCCGGGGAGGTGCGTCGACTGAAGACGCTACTCAGCGTAGGAGTGCTGTCTCGCGACGAAGCCGACGCCGAGTGGCAGCGCCTGCTCGCTCAGTGCTGCACGGGATGGTCACCGGCGGGGTTCCTTCGGTTTCTGGAGCCCTTCGTCGAACTGGTGGACGAGGGCATCATCGACGGGGATGAACTCCAGACCCTGAAGGACGTGGCTCGTTCCATGCCATCGCAGCCGCACAAGTGAGGGTGAGTCCGAGCTTGATCCACCCAGCCGGACGGTCGCGTGAGAATCCTCAGGCTCATGTAACGATCGTTGCGCAACCAGGGCGTGGCCGGTCGAACGCAGCCTTGTGCTTGCTGCCACCCTTCGACTGCGGGCCTCGTTCCGTCGAGATACCCCCATGTGGGAGCGTGAGCCGTGCGTGGAGCTGCCCTGGACGCGCGGCGATCTCAGCTCCGATCTGAGCCCGGTGGCATTGCACCTAACACGCTGGCCCCCTCTCTCGCGCGTTTCCGTCTGCACCTACATGCACGACCGCCTTGTCCTGAGCTGGCTCTCCGATCCCGCCTACGCGCTCAAGCACAAGCGGCCCCTCGTCCTCCGCTGACAGGCGGCCTACCGCCGCGCGCTGGCCCGAAAGACCAGGCCGGCGAGCGCGGCGAGCCCCACCACCTCCAGGACGCGGGAAAGCAGCCCCTCACGACCTTGCGCAGCAAGGAGCTGGACCTGGTGTTCTTCCGCCGCCAGCTGGATCTCCATCAGGCGGACACCGCAGCGTAGTGCGTCGACCTTCGCGGCCGCTGGCGTCTGGGGCGACTTGGCCACGTCCGCGGCGGCTTCAACGAGGACCATTGTGGCTGTGTCAAAGGTCTGGAATGCGTTGCTGGTCCGGTCCCGGGAGGCCCGCAGCAGCTCAAGGCTCGCCTCGAAGAGGTGGGGGCCGAGGTTGCCCGCAAACCCCCACAGCGGGCTCGCGGCGAACGGGAGCCAAGCGCTCTGGCTGGCGGGCATCGGCAGGAGGTCATCCACCGTCCCCGCCGCGGTAGAAGGTGCTTCGATGACCGCAGGAAGGTCAGTGCTCATGCGTGATCGTAGCCCGTGCGTGGGGCCGGGTGGCCGGTCTTCGGCGGCCGCCTCGGTGATCCGTGAGCGCCGGCCAGAAAAGCGCAGATTCTTGAGGTGCTGGAAGGTCCAGTGGCACACCGTGAGTTCTAGGGACACCTGTCCGGTGTCCATCACTCACGCACTCACGAAGGTGCTGACCTCACGCCCCAGGATGGCTACTGTCTGGTTGCTGTGACCCCGTCTTCCGGCAAGCAGCTACCAGGTGGGCGGCGCCCAGGTACTCCTCGTCCTGGGCGTCGCCTTGGTGGAGCCGACGTCGAGTTTGGCGTGCGCACACCAAGATTCGGAGGACCTCCGTGAGCGACCGCTATCACGCCGACGAGCCGAAGGTCCTCGCTGACTTCGAGCCCATCGAAATCGAGCTGGAGCTGGTCGAAGTCCCTGACGAGGACCAGCCGCCTGCCCCCCTGCCCACCTTCGCGCCGGTTGCCCCCCGTGCTGCCTCCCGCGGCACCAGCCTCACGCACCGCGACGTCAGAGCGGGCCTCGTGGGGGCGGCCACCCTCGCCGCGGTCCTCTTCATCTTCAAGCGCGCGTCCATCGCCAGTTCATGAGCGCTGACCGCGCTGAGGACGACAGGCTGGTTGATGGAACGGGCATTCCAGCAACCTGATGGGACTCACGCGACGCCAGTACCTGCGGCCCGAGGAGCGTGACGCGCTGCTGCACCACCTGGAGGACCAGGCGATCGTTGCTCGCGCTCGCGGCCACCGCGTCGCCGTCCGTGACCACGCGCTGTTCACCATCGCTCTGGCCTCCGGGCTGCGCGCATCGGAGTTGACGGACCTGAGCGTCGGCGACCTCCAGATCGGCCGCGTCGAGGTGCGGCTTGCCTGCCGCCGGCTCAAGCGTCGGGGGCGTGATGCTGACGACGAGGTCGTATTGCCGAAGGCGCTACGCGCGCCGATGCATGGCTACGTGGCCTGGTTGAAGCGCGCGGGGCTCGGTGCCGAAGCGGGGGCTCCGCTTTTCCCGGGGCGAACCGGTGCTCGCATGACCCGCTGGGGCGTCTGGAAGCGATGGAAGGTCGCGCTGGCTGGCGCGGGGCTCCCGACCGATCGGCCGCTGCACGCGACGAGGCATACAGCCGGGACGGCGCTGTACCGCGCAACGAAGGACCTGCTCCTGGTGCAGCGCCACCTCGGGCACGCTCGTCCGACGACCACGGCGATCTACGCCGGCGTGCTGGACGAGGACGTGCAGCAGGGGGTCGATGACATGTGGAGGTAGACTCGGTGGTCGATGGACGAGCCCCTGCACATCGCCTGGGTCGACGCGAACACCCTGATCGGACGTGGCCAGCAGGGGTTCGACCCGCCGGATGCTCTCGCTTGCCGTGTGCCGCTGGTCATCGTCCAGGAGCTTCTCCACCGTCTGGCCGACGAGAATCCCCGGCGCGCCGGGCGGGCGCTCGCGGGCCTCAAGTGCCTGGCCAACAGCCCGCGACTCCAGATCGACATGGGCTTTGGCGATCGGGTTCGCAGATCCTTCGGCAGAGCCCCAACTTTCTGGCCTGCTGAGCGGGTCTTCTGGAGTCGGATGGTGCGCTGGGCCGCGGAGGGCCGGCGACCTGCCAGCCTGCTCAGGAAGTGGGACGACCGACTGCGACGGTCCCAAACGGAGGTGGGGGCAGAGTTCTTCGCGTCGCTCAAGACGAAGGGCGGGCTGTTCAGCCGCGAGTTCCGGGGAGCCGTTGCGACGGAACAGGACTTTCGGCGTCGGCTGCGGCAGCGCGACGGCAAGCCGTCCCAGACGGCGCTCGATCTGGCCGGGGACGGGCGGAGGCTGATGTACTTCCTGCAGGCGGCTGCGATCGCGGGAGTTCACCCGGTCGGCGCCGGACTGACGGCAAGCTCCGCGATGCCGCGGCAGGAGAAGGAACTTCTGCGTGTGAAGCTGGGGGTCCAGTTGAAGGCGCGCTACCGGGGTGGCTTGGCCTTCGGCGTCAACATGATGGCGGTGGCCCACGACGGGTATGCAGAGAGCCACGGCGCACCTGACCGCAACGACATCTTCGACTTCATGATGCTCTGCTCGATCGGCGACAACGACCAGGAGGTGCTCGTCTCCGCCGAGCGGCGCTGGCTCGACGCCGCGGACAGGTTGGAGTGGTCAGACCGGGTCGTCGATGCCGCGTGTCTGGGCTGAAGGTCACTCTTTGTCCAGAAGGTGGCGCCCAGGACCGCCACGATGGGCGAAAGCGGGTCGCCGCCCCGCGAAAGGTGGCTGCCAGGGGTCGCACCGAAGTTCAAACCCACCGCGGGCACACGTCTGTGCAGCGCAGGCTCACGCTTGCACTCACGACCTGGCCGAGAAGGCTGGCGACAAGCGCGCCGGTCAGGGCTGCGGCTTGTGCTCCTCGGCCAGCCGCGCGACCAGTGCCGTTGTCCTGCCGAGCAACTCGACCGTGGAGTCGAAGTCCAGGGAGCCATCGGACCGTCCCTGACGGTAGCTCCGGCCGAGCACCGCCACCGTCATGTGCTTGCCGCTACCGAACCGTCTTGGCCTCACCAGTCCCAGTTGACCACCTGTGGCGAGTACCTGCCGCGACCACAGGTTGCGGATCTCGCGCCGCCGGGCACGGTCACGCACATGGACCTTCACCACAAGGCGAGCCTCCTCAAGCTGCAAGTAGACGGTGCCGCCCTCAATTGCTCGCTCTCCCCACCTGAAAGCCATGAAACCACCGGAAGGATTCGCCACGTAGTCCCAGACGCCTACATCCAGACGAGCCTGCAGTGCCAGGAAGAGCCCACGCCAGACCGGACCTCTCGGCGTCCACCCGTCGAGCGGTGCGCTACTCCACGAAGCGACCTCCGTCTCGACGCCTTCCAGGTTCTCCAGAAAGTCCACGAAGATCGCGTTCTCGACCCGACCGCGTCCGGTGCGCAGCACGGTGAGCAGATCGAGTCGAGTCATGACGCCCCAGCCGGCGTCCCTGACCG
>JAJDAI010001066.1 GCA_029261955.1 Deltaproteobacteria bacterium
CGGTGGGCCACCCCCTTGATCTGCTCGTCACCCCCGGCGAGGTAGGCCTCGATCTGGTTGGGCACGTCGATGAGCGCTTCGAGCAGCTTGCGACCGCCTGCCGCAGAGAGATCGCGCATCCGGCCGATCTTCAAGGCGAAGAGGGTGAGGGCCAACAGCTGGGACGTGAAGGCCTTGGTTGAGGCCACCGCGATCTCTGGACCCGATCGGATGTAGATGCCGCCGTCCGACTCGCGCGCGATGGTCGAACCCACCACGTTGACGATGCCCAGGACCTTGCCGCCCTTGCGCTGGATCTCGCGCATCGCCGCCAGCGTGTCCGCCGTCTCGCCCGACTGGCTCACCGTGAAGTAGAGCGTCTTGGCGTCGACGATGGGGTTGCGGTAGCGCAGCTCGGAGGCGATCTCGACCTTGCAGGGCACCCGGGCGAGTTCTTCGAGCAGGTAGGACGCTGCCAGCGCCGCGTGCAGGCTCGTGCCGCAGGCGATCAGGCCCACGCGCCGGATGTCGAAGAAGGAGCGCCGGTCCAGGTTCAGGCCGCCGAGGTAGGCGTCGCCGAAGTCGATGTCGGCCCGGCCGCGCAGGCCCCGCACGATGGACCGGGGCTGCTCGTGGATCTCCTTGAGCATGAAGTGCTCGAACTCGCCCTTCTCGATCTCCTCGAGGTCCCACTCGATCTCGTCCACCGCCTTGGTGATCGTCCGGTCCGAGAGGTCCGTGGTCCGGAAGCTGCCGGGGCGCAGCACCGCGACCTCGCCGTCGTCCAGGTAGACCACCTGCTTGGTGTGGGTGATGAGGGCCGGGGCGTCGCTGGCGACGAACATCTCCGACTCGCCGACGCCCAGCACGATGGGGGAGCCGTTGCGCGCCACGACGAGCATGTCGGGGTCGTCGCTGCTCATCACGACGATGCCGTAGCTGCCGTTGACGAGCGTGAGCGCCTTCTTGACGGCGTCTTCGAGGTCACCCGAGTAGAAGCGCCGGACGAGGTTCGGCAGGACCTCGGTGTCGGTGTCGCTCTTGAAGACCACCCCCTCGGCCGACAGCATCTTCCGCAGCGCGCTGTGGTTCTCCACGATGCCGTTGTGCACGACCGCGATGCGGCCGTCGTGGCTCATGTGCGGGTGCGAGTTCGTGTCGTTGGGCGGGCCGTGAGTGGCCCAGCGGGTGTGCGCGATGCCCATCGTGGCCTTCGGCGGCTTGGCCGGGAGCGACTGCTCCATGTTGCGGATCCGGCCGCTGCGCTTGTGAACGAAGATGTCTCCGCTGCCGTTCATCGTGGCGACGCCGCTGCTGTCGTAGCCGCGGTACTCCAGGCGCTTGAGGCCCTCGATCAGGATGGGCAGGGGCGGGCGGGGCCCGACGTAACCGACGATTCCACACATGTGTTCTGCTCCCGTGGTGCCTCGGACCTGGGGCCCGGGGCTGACGCTTCAGCCGTAGATCAAGCGACGGATCTGACGTTCCGTCATCGGCTTCGGGGCGAAGCGCCGCGCCCCGAGTTCGGCGCGGATGCGCCCGTAGATGTCTCGTGTCGGGATCCCGAGGCGGCGCAGCTCGCCGTGCCTCCGCAGGATGTGCTCCCGCTGGGTCTCCGCCCAGTGGTCCTGCAGCTCCCGGATGAGCTTGTCGAGCTCTCGCTCGGACACATCCACGATGCGCAGGAGGTGGGCGCGAAATGCTGGATCGACCGCGTGATCGTCCATGGGTCCTCTCCCAGCCACAGCTCATGTTGGGATCGAGCAGCGGCCTCAGCAACAGCTATACCCGAAATCGGGTAAAGCGAGCGACGGCAGGCAGCTTCGGGCCACGTCGCCCTGGGTGGGGGCCGGTGGTAGGATTCGCCGGTTCCAGGAAGACCATGACCGACGGAGTCCTCTCGCAGCCGGCGACCGCAGCGCGGGCCCGACGCCAGGCGGCGTTGGGTTTGCTGCTGATCCTGCTCGCGGCCATCGCGCTGCGTCTGCCGGGCCTGAACTCGCCGCCCACCGACATCCACCACGTTCGGCAGTCGGACACGGCGGCCGTCGCGCGCAACTTCGTGGCCGACGGCGTGGACTTGATGCACCCCCGGGTCAACTGGGGTGGCGAGCAGCCCGTGCTCGTGGAGTCCGAGCTGCCGCTGTACGCCGGCCTGGTCGCCCTGGGCTGGAAGGCCGCGGGCCGCGAGGCCGCGAGCTGGGCCCGAGGGATCAGCGTGGTCGGTTGGTTCCTGGGGGGCATCGCCCTCTGGCTCTGGGTGCGGCGGCGCCTGCACGGCCCGGCCTGGATCTACCTGGCGCTCTACGCCCTGTCGCCGCTGGGCATCGCCCACTCGCGCACCATGCAGCCGGATGCGCTCGCGCTGGGCCTGCTGCTCCTCGGTCTCGAGCGCGCGGACGCCTCGGCTGAGCGCGGGGCCCCCTCCGCCCTGCTCGCGGGCCTGCTCGCGGGCCTGGCTGTCGCCTGCAAGGGCACGCTGGGCTTCTTCGTGCTGCTCGTGCCCGCGCTGATCCTGGCCCGCGGCGGCGGCCGAGGTGTGCGTCTGGCCGCTGCTGCGCCCGGGCTGATCGCGATCCCCATCGCCTGGTATCTGCACGCGCACACCAGCCTCACCGTGGACGGGGCCAGCTTCGGCCTCTGGGGCGCCGCAGCGCACAAGTGGGGCGGCCCCTCGCTGTGGTTCGACCTGGTGACCTGGCGTTCGGTGGTCGGAACCCTGCTCACTCACGCGCTCACGCCCGCGGGTCTGCTCCTGGCCGGAGCCGGTGTCCTGGAGGCGCGTCGCCAGCGGGAACTCCGGCCCTTCGTCCTGGGCCTGGGGCTCTTCGCCCTCGCCGTGCTCGCGGTGACCGAGGGCTTCCGGCTGCACAACTACTACCAGCTCGTCCTGCTGCCGTTCGGATCGGTCCTCGCCGGCGCC
>JAJDAI010001067.1 GCA_029261955.1 Deltaproteobacteria bacterium
GCATCCCGAGACGGACACGATCATCGAGATCGCCGTCATCATCACCAACTCCCAGCTGGACATCCTGGCGGAGGGCCCGGTCATCGCCGTGCACGCCTCCGACGAGGCGCTGGGGGCCATGGACGAGTGGTGCACCAACACGCACACCGCCTCGGGGCTGGTGGACCGGATCCGCGCCTCGACGACCGACATCGCTGCTGCCGAGCAGCAGGTGGTCGACTTCGTCAGCGAGTGGGTGCCGAAGGGTGAGACGCCGCTCTGCGGCAACTCCATCGCCCACGACCGCCGCTTCGTGCGTCGCTACATGCCGGTCTTCGAGACCTGGCTGCACTACCGGAACATCGACGTCAGCTCCATCAAGGAGCTGGTCCGCCGCTGGTACCCCGAGTCCATGCGCCCGCCCGCCAAGCAGGGCAACCACCTGGCGCTGGACGACATCCGCGAGAGCATCCTGGAGCTCCGCTGGTACCGCGAGAACGTCTTCGTGGCGGCGCCCGAGTAGCCCCGGACCGGGGCGCCTGGCTCCGGCCGCCGATCCAGGCGCACCCCGCGCACACCCTCGGCTGCTAGCCTTGGCAGCTGTGGACGACGTCCTCACCTTCCATCGTTATCGACTCATCCGCCGGATCGCCCGGGGCGGCATGGCTGAGGTCTTCCTGGCGGCCCACCGCGGCGCCGCGGGCTTCGAGCGCAAGGTCGCCCTCAAGAAGATCCTCCCCGTCTATTCGGGCATGGAGGAGTTCGCGTCGCTGTTCCGCGACGAGGCGCGCATCTCGGCGGCCCTGGACCACAGCGGCATCGTCCAGGTCTACGACTTCGGCCAGCACGCCGGCGAGTACTACATCGCCATGGAGTACGTGGACGGCCCCGACCTGGAGGAGGTGGTCGATCGCTGCCGTCGCCGCGGCGTGCTGCCCCCGGTCGAGGTGGTGCTCTACATCGCCCACCGCCTCGCGAGCTGCCTGGAGTACGCGCACAGCCGGGTGGACGAGAAGGACCGCCCGCTCAAGATCATCCACCGGGACGTCTCGCCGCCGAACGTGCTGATCGGCGTGCAGGGCGAGATCAAGCTGACGGACTTCGGCGTCGCCAAGGCGGAGTTCCGCGACTCGATGACGCGGCCCGGCGTGCTGCGCGGCAAGTACGCCTACATGTCTCCCGAGCAGGTCAGCCACAAGGCCATCGACCAGCGCAGCGACATCTTCAGCCTCGGCACGGTGCTCTACGAGACCCTCACCGGCGTGAACCCCTTCGAGGGCTCGACCGACTACCAGACCATCGAGTCCGTCGGCCGGGCCGACATCGAGCCGGCTGGCTTCATGCGGCCCGACACGCCCGCGGAGCTCGACCGCATCCTGATCACCTGCCTCGAGCCCGACCCCGAGCACCGCTTCCAGAGCGCCGGCGCGCTCCGGCGGGACCTCGCCCGCCTCATGCTGGTCTGGCCGCGGGCCGACGATCCCCAGTGCCTCGTCGACTTCCTGCGGGACGTGTTCCCCGAGCGCGCGGCGCAGGACACCCGCGCGGCCCTGGTGGACGGCTCGGTCCCCGTCTGGGAGGCGCTGACGCACCGGCTCTCGCCGATGTTGGTCTCGATTCCGACGCCGCCGGAGTTGCAGGCGCCAGGGCCGATCCGGCTGGTTCCGCGGCCTCCTTCGGGGGACCCGGTGGCCGGGCCCGGGGCAGAAGCTCCACCCTCGGGCCTCGACGAGCCCCCATGGCCCGTCGTAGCGTCCGAAATGCCCGCGGATCGCCCCCCCAAGAAGCCCCCCGAGTCGACGGCCTCCAACGCCGTGCTTCGGGAGGTCGGCCCCAAGGCGCGCCGGAAGGCCCGTCGGCCCTTCGAGCACCACGGTCGGCCGGGCGAGGACGATCTGGGCACGGATCCCGGCAGCAAGGTGCCGCTGCGCGGAGGCCCCCGCGCGGCCTTCCTGCCGCCCGTCGAGGAGAGCCTGGACCGGATCCCCGCCATCGATGTGCCCCTGCTCGGCGCCGACGACTCCGAGACCTTCTCGATGAAGGATGAGGACTCCGTCGTGCCCCCGCCCTTCCGCAGCCTCGCCGACCGCGGCGACCCGCTGCTCGAGGGGCTGCACTCGCTGCCGCCGACCACCGCGGACGGGATCCCGATCGTCAACGAGTGGGATCTGGAGGATCACGACTGGAGCGGCGCGCCGCCCGAGCGCCCGCAGGCTCCCTTGCGCCGCGATCCCACGCCTCGGGCCCCGAGGCGCGAGAGCAACGGGACGGACCCCCACCGCCTCGCCCCCGTGACCTCCCTGGACCGGGTGGAAGAGGTGCAGCGGGGCGACCCGATCGGCTTCGCGCCCGAACCCGATGAGGTGATCGTGGCGGACCCGGTGGGTGTGGCCTCCGACTCGATCGGGGTGCTGGACGAGGTGCTCAACCCGCCGGACTCCTCGCTGCCCGATCCGGTTTCCCTCGACGAGCTGCTCGGCGGATCGACAGGTCGGGCCGACCAGCGGGCGGAGCCGCGGGACTACCTGAGCCCCGACGGCGACTCCGTCGAAGGCTGGGATGTGCCCACGGCCGAAGGCGAAGAAGCCCTCGCGGACCTGCTGGCGCGCGCGACCTCCGGCGGCACGCGGCCCAACGCGCCGGCCTGGGGGGAGGTCGAGCCCGAGGTGCCGCGGCGCATCGACCACGTCGAGCCGCTGCACAGCCCGAGCCTTCCGAAGTCCAACACCGACCCTGGACGCAGCGGCCGGCACGCCATCTCGGCCAGCGATCACCCCGCAGTGCGTCGGACCAACCCCGCCGGGGCGCCGCTCGATCCGGCTCCGCCCCACTTCGGGCGCGTGGCCCGCTCGCTGGTCCCGAAGGCGGCGATCAGCTTCAGCGCGCTGCCTCCCGTGGACCTGCCGATCGAGGACCTCCAGCCCGAGCCCGACGGCCTCACCCCGCCGTCCATCAGCTTCGCGGGCGCGCCGGCGCCTGGCCCGGCCTTCCAGTCTTTCGATCCGCCGTCCTCCCCCGCGCTCCGGGCCGTGCACGGCTTCAGTGGCCCCTCGGGGCCCAAGGTCGACCGGATCGACGAGGACCGCTCCCCCACGGACACGCCCCGAGGCGCGCTGCCGGCCGACCGACGCGACCGTCGCCCGCGGGCGGACGACGTGGAGGCCCCCCCGCTGCGCCAGGGTCGGCCGCCAAGGCCGGTCTACATGTCTCAGCCCGGCATGCGCGCCGTCAGTCTCGCGGACCTCCCTCGGGGCAGCGCCACGGTCGAGCCGCCCACCGTGGCAGAGGAGCCCGAGGCCGAGTCCCGCCCCGCGCGCCGGGGCGAGCCCGAGCCCGAAGAGAAGCAGCCGACCGGCCCGACCCTCTTCGACACCCTCTACGAGCGCCGCGTGACCATCCTGTACGGCGTCATCGCCATCCTGGCCCCGCTGCTGCTGCTCTTCTTCGCGGGCCGCATCGGGGGAGGTCCCGTCGCCGAGCCCATGGAGGCCGAGGAGCAGCGGGACGAGGCCCCGCGCCGGATCGAGCCGCTGGAGCCCCTCTAAGCGCGACGTCGAAGGGGTCCGGCCGGGCACCTGCGCTACCATTCCCTGCGCCATCCGCGGGATCCCATGCTCCAGCCCACCGTCCACGAGATCATCCTGTACGTCCGCGACCTCGACGCGGCGCGCGGTTTCTACTCGGACCTGCTGGGCTTTCCCGTGGTCTACGAGTCGGACTGGTTCCTGTCCTTCCGCACCGCGCCCAACGTGCACCTGTCCTGCAACGGACGCCGCGACGACTACGCGCAGCACGGCGCCCGAGGCAAGGGCGTGCTGGTCGAGTTCCGGGTGGAGGACGTGGACGCCACCTACAAGAAGCTGAGCCGCGCCGGCGTGCCCTTCGAGTTCCCGCCCGAGGACAAGCCCTGGGGCCTGCGCGCCTGCGGCAGCCGGGACCCTGAGGGCTACCGGGTCTGGTTCTCCTCGCTGCTCGCCATCGCCCCTGATGGCTCCGAGCGTCCTGCGTGAGCAACCCGCGCAACAGCGGCGAGTACATCCTCCGCTCGGACCCCAACCTGTTGGACCCGGACGTCGAAGCGCCGGTGGCCATGCTCCAGGACTTCGAGATCCTGCAGAAGCTGGCGAGCACCGAAGGGGTCAGCTCGTACCTGGCCCTGCGGCGCGGCGCCTTCGGCTTCAGCAAGCGGGTGATGCTCAAGGTCGCGGACGCCCCCATCCAGGAGGCCCTGGCCGTGGCGCTGCGCCTCACCGACGAGGCCCGGCTGGGCATGCGCCTGGCGCACCCGAACCTGCTCCAGACCCTGGATCTGGGCCGCGATGGCGACCGCTTCTTCGTGGTGCGCGAGTGGGTGGACGGGCTCGGCCTGCGCCGGCTGATGCACCGCGTCTGGGAAGCGGGCGAGGAGCTGCCGCTGGCGGTCTGCCTGCGCATCGGCATCCACGTCTGCCGCGCCCTGGAGTACCTGCACGGGCTGCGCGTCGAGCCCTGGGCTGCCCAGGGGATCGTGCACCGGGCGGTCACGCCCTCGAACATCCTGCTCTCTCGAGCGGGCGAGGTGCGCCTGGCGACGCTGTTCATGGCCCGCCCCGTGGGGGTCGAGCCCTCGGACGAGACCGACGAAGCCCGGCCGGTGCCCGCCTACACCGCACCCGAGCGCGCCCGGGGCCTGCGCGGCACGCCGGCGGCGGACCTCTTCAGCCTGGCGGCGATCCTCTACGAGGCCCTGGCCGGGGCGACGGCCTTCGAAGGCTCGACGGAGTCCGACTGGAGCCGCTTCCGGGACGACACCGAGCTGGCGAAGGCCATCGAGCATCTGAAGCAGGACGAAGCCCTCGTCGCCATCCTGCGCGACGCGCTCGCCGGCAGCCCCGAGTCCCGGCCCGCCACGGCGACCGAGCTCAAGGACCGGCTGCGCGCCTGGCAGCTCGCCGAGCTGAAGGACGACGGGGATCAGGCCTTGCGAGACCTCGTGGAGCGCTACCTCTAGCTACTGCCGCACGTAGTGGTCGGGGAAGTTCAGCACGCGCAGGCCCGAGCCTTCGACCACCTCAGCGGTGATCGTCTCGCCGCAGCCCAGCGTCAGGCGGCCCTCGGACCAGGTCTCGTTGTCCATGAACTCGTTGACGCGGATGTGGTAGGTCCCGGCCTCGAGCCCGCCGACCGCCTTCTTCTTGTCCATGGCGCGCGCCTCGATCCGCAGCTCGCCGTCGACGTAGAGGTTGTACCAGTCGCCATTGGGCTGCCCGACCTTCAGGACCGCCGACTCGCAGGGCCCCTCGTCGACGATCACCGTCCTGGTCGTGCTCACGGTCGGGCCCGTGGACACCGTCGCGCTGACACCCCCGATGGACGCCGTCGCGGTCACGCCGCCGACCGTGCCGCCCCCGCTGGTGTGGACCTCGGTGACCGTGCCGCCATCGCTGTAGACCTCGGTGGTGCTGGAGTGCGTCTCGGTCACCGTGCCGCCCGCGTACATGCCGCCCAGGCTGATGCCGGCGGAGACGTGGGTGCCGTCCGTGCCCACGACCACGCCGTCCGCGCCCACGCTCATGCCGAGGTCGACCCCGCTGTAGGTCACCGAGGCGGAGTCGTAGATCACGACCTCGGCGGGCGTCGTGTAGGTGTTGATGATGGTGACGCGCTCGCTCGCGGCCTCGGGCGAGAGCAGGCGGATGGCCGCCTTGCACTCGGTGATGACGTCGGCGCTCTCCGTGCGGCTCATGTGGCCTTCGATGGCCGGGACGACCCGCGGGTTGCCGATGCGCACCAGGGCGTGCAGCAGGTGCACGACCTGGCCGTCGCTGAGGTGCATGTCGGGGCCGATGAGCCGCTCGATGGTCGGGATCGAGCCCTCGTCCGCCAGCACGGCGAGCATGTCCACGGAGTGGAACCAGGCCATGGGGTGCCGCTCGCTCGTGGCCAGGGCCTGCACCAGCGGCAGCAGCTCGGGGTAGAGGTAGAACTTCAGCGCCGCCAGCGCCGCGGCGCGCACGTCGCCCTGCTTGTCGGTCCGCACGACCTCCTCGAGCGCGGGGCCCACGCGGTCCGCCGGCAGCCCGGCGCGGGACAGGCCCTTGATGCAGCGCAGCTTGATGGTCTTGTCGCTGTCGTCGAGCAGCGCCAGGTAGGCCTCGGTGACGCCGGGGTGCTCAAGCCCCTCGATCGCGTCCAGGGCGGCCACGCGGACCTTCCTCTTCAGGCGGCGGTCGCGGACCATCAGCATCGGCAGGTCGCGCATGTCCCGGCGGTCCAGTTTCTGCAGCGACTTGAGCAACTGCACGTTGAAGCCCACGCCGTTCTTCTTGTAGTTGAGCAGGTAGTAGGGGACGCCGTTGTCGGCCCGGTCCATCTCCTTCGCCATGAGCTTCTTGAGGATCTTGCTGCGCACGTCCTCGCTGGCCTCGGGCGTCTCGAAGATCATCTGCAGCGCCGACCAGCCGCGGTCCCCGCCGATGCGCTCCAGGGCCCACATGGCCTGCACGTAGACGTCCGAGTCCTCGTCCTCGATGGTCAGCTTCGCCAGGGGATCGATGGCCTCGTCGACCTTGCGGTTGCCCAGCTCCTTCGCCGCCGCCTCGCGCATGCGCTTGTCGGAGTCCCCCAGCAGGCCCAACAGCTCGTCCTGCCCGGCCTTCTTCAGGTTGGGCTTCTTCGCGAAAGCCCCGGTCGGAACGACCAGGGCGAGGGCCACGGCGGCGGCCAGGATTCGGATGCTCATGCTCTCTCCTGAGGGCGGCTGTCAGAAGCCGCTACTTCCTAGAACCCGTCTCCGGTCAGAGTCGGGTCGATCGCCACGGGGACATGCAGGTGGTCGGTCACGCGACCCCCCGATCCCGGCAGCACGACGGGGAAGCGCAGGGTGAAGGTGCTCCCCTGATTCACTTCGGAGCGGACCGTCAGATCGCCGCCCAGGCCCAGGGCGAACTTGCGGCTGAT
>JAJDAI010001068.1 GCA_029261955.1 Deltaproteobacteria bacterium
CACGACGTTGGGGTGGTTGATGCGGCGGCAGAGGCGCAGCTCCTGGCGCAGGCGCTCCGTGGCCTCCGGCACCGACACGCCGGGCTCCAGCAGCTTGAGCGCGACCTCGTCCATCAGGTCCACGTCCGTGACCCGGTAGACGGTGGCCGTGGCGCCGCGGCCCAGCAGGGACTCGACCACGAAGCGGTCGCTGATGCGGCTGCCGGGGGCGAGCACGCCGTCCGAGTCCTCCACCACCGGCGCCAGCTGGAGCGCCGCGACCGCCTCCGCCACCGAGGCCTCCTCCAGCGGGCCGTGCAGAACGACCTGGGCGCCGTCCCGCTGGAGCATCTCGGAGACGATGCCCTTGGTCGCGGCGTCCACGCGGACCAGCACCGTGCCGAGGGAGTCGGGAGCGAGCTGCTTCGCGATCTTCAGGAAGGTCAGCGCGTCGAGCCCGCCGCTCCAGAGGTCCAGCACCACCAGGTCCGAGGGCTCGTGGGCCAGGGCGTCGAGGCCGTCGTGGCCGCCGTAGCGCACCCGGACCCTGAAGCCTGCGTGCTTCAGGGCGCGGCGCCAGGCCTCGGTGACTTCAGGCCCGTCGACCACCAGCAGCGCCGAGCGCTCCGGCGCGCGCAGCGTGCGCGTCTCGGCAGAGGAGCTCACCATCCCACTCGCAACCAGCGTTCCACCCAGCATCCAGCCCTCCGATCGCCGTTGTCCCAGGGATCGAACGCGGACCCTTCGGCTGGATCAAAGGAGGGGCTCAAGGTTCTTCGACCGGTTCCCCGTCGATCCAATAGCCGTAGCCGATCAGGTACTCGACCTCGGCCTCGTTCGAGACGCGGTCGCAGCGGTCGTAGACCCGGAAGGCCATGCGCACGGGGGAGCCCTGGCCCCAGCCCTTCATGGAGAGGGGCTCGACGCCCACGCTGCCGGTCTCGGAGTCGGGGTCGATGGGGATGGCCGTGTTGGTCGGCTCCGAGGGCGGCAGGTAGTCGGTGACGTCCACGAACCAGGCCGAGCCGATCGAGTGTCCGTCCACTTCGCCGTTGGCGAGGCCACCGACCATGTTCGGCGGGTCGCCCGCGCCCTCTTCGCCCGGATCGCGGAAGGAGAAGCGGATGTCCAGGGTCCAGGTCTGGACGGCGTCGGGCACCCAGTCCCAGGGCGGGTCCGGCTCGCCGTTCTCGTCCTCTGGGGGGAAGCTGCAAGGCTCGTCGTTCTCGTTCAGGCAGAACGAGTCGTTCTCGACGTTGCCGACGACGGGCGCGCTGTTGCCCTCGCAGGCGGGGTCGGTCGCGGCGTCCCAGGCTGGGATCTCCGAGGATCCCTGGAAGCAGCCCGTGAGCAGCGTGGCGATCAGGAGCAGGCGCACGGCCCTACTCGTCGCTCTCGTCCGGGTTCTCGCTGAGGTGCCCGCTGCCGATCTCGTACTCGATGAACTTCTCGTTGCTGGCCGCGCCGCAGCGATCGCGCACGCGGAACTCCATGACGATGTCCTGGTACTGCTGCAGCGGCGTCTCGAAGGCGAAGAGCCGCGTGATCTCGCCCTGGGTGCAGGTGTCGAGCGAGTTGGGGGTGCAGCCGGCGCGGCCGAAGGGCACGCCGTCGCAGAGGTCCGCCTCGGGGTCGATGGGCGAGCCCTCTTCGACGTAGGTCATGCACGAGTTGACGAGGATCGCTTCGGTGAAGAAGAGCGAGCGCACCTCGAAGCCGACCGCCTCGCCGTTGAAGTAGCCGCCCTCCATGTTCGGGGGATCGCTCGCCCCGCCCACGCCCGGGTCGGCCCAGTCCCAGTGCAGCGCGAGCTGCCAGCCTTCGCCGTTGTCCAGCGGCTCGCTGTCCATCTCGACGTTGGCGATGAAGGGGGGACTGTTCTCGGCGCAGCCTTCGGCGCCGGGATCACCAGACAGCGGCAGCCCGGAGTCGGTCCAGCAGCCGGTGGCGAACAGTGCGATCGCGATCAAGAGGAAGCGCATCACGGGCACTCTACTCAACGGAAGGTCACCTGGCCCAGGCCATGTTGGCGCCCGGGGCCCATGCCGAGCCAGAAGGCCGCCCGGAAGAGCGGCGCCATGCCCACGAAGTCGCCGCGGTAGGTCGCCGCGCCGAGCAAGGCGGGGACGCGCTCGTCGGTGTGCACGCCCTCGGCTGCGAGCAGCCGAACGGGGATCTCGACCTGGCGGGTCGTGTCGTTGACCGTCTCGACCGCGGCCGCCGCGCGGAGGATGTCGTCCACCGGCATCCGCGGACCCTTGTGGCCGGTGCGGCCCATCCAGGCGCCGAAGCTGCGGCACATGCGGTCCACGACGAGGCCGAACTGCGCGTTGACGAGGCCCTCTTCGCCCTGCCGGGCCATGGGGGTGGCCGACGCGAAGTTGAGGACCATGCGGCCGCTGCGCACGCGGGGCTCGGTGAGCAGGTCCAGGGCGACATGGGGGATGTCGGTGGGCTCTGCCGGCAGCTTGCGCCAGCGGGGCTCGCCGTCCTCGTCCAGGAGCAGGGCCTGCACCGTGCTGACCTCGAGGGCGAAGGCTTCCGGCGGGTCGTAGAGGCTGCCGACCAGGGCCGCGGCCTCGCTCGTCGCGTCGCGGCCGGCGAGGACCAGCTCGAAGGTGACGGGGCTGCCGGGGGGGTGCTCGCCCTCTTCGACCCCGGCGGCGCGCAGCACGAGGGGAGACCAGGCCTCGCCGTCGGGCTTCGGGCCGATGCCGTGGCGACCGAGGAGGCGGTAGGCCGGTGTCTTCGGGTCCGTGCAACGGTCGCCGAGGCCTGCGCCCAGGCCCTCATCGATGACCACGCCCAGCTGGGTGCGGATCCAGCGGCCCGGGTGGCGGCCCATGCGGGCGGCTCGGGGCGCGTGGCCGACGACCCGCAAGATGATGATGGGCCAACCGGCCAGCGAGGCGCGGATCGCGCTGGCGAGCTCGTCGGAGGCGACGCCTGCGCCTCCGGGGACGCGCGCGCGGATCGCCTGGGGCTCTCGCGCCGGGCGCCTGACCACTCCATCACGGCGAACCCACTTGTGAGTTCGGGGCTTTTCCTGGTCGTCCTTTGCCATGGCGCGGGACCCTACCTGACCGCACCCACCGCCGCGACCAGCGACGGCAGCTCAAGAAAATCGACTGCGGACTCCAAGCCCTCGCGCGGCGTTCCGAGGGCTCCGGAGATGCGCACGATCAAGTGCGGCCGGGTCGGATCGGGGGCCTGCTCCAGCTCCGCCCGCGGGATCGGATCGTCCCGCAGGGTGCGGAAATCGCGGGCGGGGGGCGTCGTGCCCTCGGGGAAGCGGAGCACGGTGAGGGTCAAGACGCGGCCGGGGTGGTCCACCAGAGTCAGGCGCGCGACGGGCACACAGGGATCCGCCCCCTTGAGGCGCCCCGCGCGAGGCCAGAGCACCACCAGCTCCTTCACGTAGGTCGGCAGCGCGGCCGCGAGGGCCTCGGCTGCGGGGCCCCCGGGGCAGGCGGAATCGAGGGTCAGATCGGGATCGTCCGGCTTCGAGGCACCGGGCGCAGCCTGGGCGGGCGCGGCGATCAGCAGGGCGAGGAGGGCGAGCAGGCGCACGGCGGCAGGGTAATCGCTCCGGAGGCGGTCTGGGCGGGCAAGCACGCGGCCTGGAGTCACCGGGCGAGGGGGGCGACCCGGGGTGCCCCGCTCTGTCGGGCATGACACAATCCGCGGCCTCGACCCCCCGGAGATCCGAATGGCCCACGAGTTCCTGAAATCCCTCGGCATCGAGGGCGAGCAGCCCGGCGCGAGCAACGGCCAATGGCTGGACTGCAGCGGTGATGTCTTGACCGTGCAGACCCCCA
The DNA here is from genome assembly GCA_029261955.1 of Deltaproteobacteria bacterium. Classification (GTDB taxonomy): domain Bacteria; phylum Myxococcota_A; class UBA796; order UBA9615; family UBA9615; genus CALCXL01. The sequence continues at coordinate 3,798 of JAJDAI010001068.1, forward strand.
TCGACGGCTCGACCGTCGGTTCGGTGCGCATGGCAGGGCTGGCCGAATACGAGCAGGTGGTGCAGTCCGCGCGGGCGGCTGCCCTGAAGTGGCGGGCCGTGCCGGCGCCGAGGCGCGGGCTGTTCATGCTGGAGCTGGGACACGCGTTCCGCCACCACAAGGCCGAGCTGGGCTCGCTGATCAGCCTGGAGGCCGGGAAGATCCAGGCGGAGGGCGAGGGCGAGGTGCAGGAGTGCATCGACATCTTCGGCTTCGCGGTGGGCCTGTCGCGCATGCTCTACGGCAAGACGATGCACAGCGAGCGCATCGGCCACCGCATGTACGAGCAGTGGCACCCCCTGGGCACGATCGGGATCATCACGGCCTTCAACTTCCCCATGGCCGTCTGGGCCTGGAACGCGGCGATCGCGGCGGTCTGCGGGAACACGATGGTCTTCAAGCCCTCGCTCAAGACCCCGCTGTCTGCCATCGCCATGCAGCGGATCGTCGACGAGGTCTTCACGAAGGGCGGCCACCCGGGCGTGATGAACACGGTCATCGGGACCGACGCCGAGGTCGGCGAGGCCATGATCCGAGACAAGCGCCTGCCGCTCATCTCGGCCACCGGGTCCTGCCGCATGGGTCGCTACGTGGGGACTGTCGTCGCCGAGCGCCTGGGCCGCAGCCTGCTGGAGCTGGGCGGCAACAACGCCATCATCGTGGACGAGACAGCGGACCTGGACCTGGCGCTGAGGGCCATCGTGTTCGGCGCCGTGGGGACCGCCGGCCAGCGCTGCACGAGCACGCGCCGGGTCATGGTGCACCGGAGCAAGGCTCAGGAGTTGAAGACGCGCCTCTGCGCGGCCTACCGCACGGTGCGCATCGGCGATCCGCTGGCCGAGGGCACGCTCATGGGGCCGCTCATCGACGAGCGGGCCACCGAGTCCTACAACGCGGCCATCGAGAAGGCGATCGAGCAGGGAGGCGAGGTGCTCATCGGCGCCAAGGTCCTCAGCGATCGGCCCGGCTTCTACGTCGAGCCCACCATCGTCTGGTCCGACGAGCGCCTGCCGATCTCGTACCACGAGACCTTCGCACCCATCCTCTACGTCACGCCCTTCGACACGCTCGAGGAGGCCATCGCCGACCAGAACGACGCCGACCAGGGGCTCAGCTCCGCGGTCTTCACGACGGACGTGCGGCGCGCGGAGGCCTTCCTCAGCGTGCAGGGCAGCGACTGCGGCATCGCGAACGTGAACATC
>JAJDAI010001069.1 GCA_029261955.1 Deltaproteobacteria bacterium
CCCATGACCGAGGTCGGGTTCACGGCCTTGTCGGTGCTGATGAGCAGGAAGGTGTGGGCGCCGTACTTCGCCGCGATCTCCGCCACGTTGCGGGTGCCGAAGACGTTGTTCCGCACCGCGGCGGCGACGTTGCGCTCCACGAGCGGCACGTGCTTGTGGGCCGCGGCGTGGATGACGACCTCGGGCCGGCACTGCTTGAAGACCTGCTCGATGGCCACGGCGTTCTGGACGTCGATGAGGTGGCCCTCGGGCTGCACGTCGGGCACCAGCTCGGCCAGGTCCTTGAGCAGGTGGTAGAGCGCGTTCTCGGACTGCTCGATCGCGATCAGCCGGCGGGGCCGCCAGCGCAGCACCTGCTGGCAGATCTCCGAACCGATGGAGCCGCCGCCGCCGGTCACCAACACCACACGGTCGTCCAGGAAGGACTGCATCGACGCGACGTCCAGCTCCACGGGCTCCCGCCGCAGCAGGTCCTCCAGACGGACCTCGCGCAGCTGGCGCCAGCTGACGGCGCCCTCGAGGATCTCCAGGGTCGGGGGCATGACCCGGAAGGGCAGCCCCGTCGCCCGGCAGGACTTGACGATGCTCCGCATCTGTTCGGCCGTGGCCGAGGGCGTCGCCGCGATGATCTCTTCGACCCGCTGGCTCTTGATGACGTCGTCGAGGTCCTCGATCCCGCCGACGATGGGCACGCCGTGCACGCGCATGCCGTGCTTGCTGGGGTCGTCGTCCAGCAGCGCGACCGCCATGTAGTCGAGCTCCTTGTTGCGCCCGAGCTGGCGGAGCAGCTGCTCGCCCGTCTGGCCGCCGCCGATGATCAGCAGGCGCTTGCCGCTGCGCCGGCTCCCGCCGAGGCGGTCGTTGAGCATGCGCACCGCGAGCATCGCCGCCGAGACGAAGCCGATGGAGAGCACGAGGTCGAGCACGTAGATCGAGCGCGGGAAGCCGCGCAGCTCGAGGGTCAGGAAGTTCGCCCCGATGAGCACGAGGCTGGCCGCGCAGGCGGTCTTGATCGTCACCTCGACCTCGCGCAGCGAGGCGTGGCGCCAGGAGCTCCGGTGCAGCCCGAAGAGCAGCACGGAGAGCGTCTTGACCAGCACGGCGACGAGCACCGAAGCCTTGAGGTTCCAGAGGTGCTCGGGCGGGATCTGGAAGTCGAAACGCAGGAGGAAGGCGAGGAGGTAGGAGCCTGCCATCAGCAGGACCAGCACGGCCCCACTGGCTCCGGCACGGGCGAGGCTGCGGCGCCAGAGCGCGGCGGCGATGGAGGTCGCACTCGGGAACGGCATCCCATCCTCCTCGGCTCGGTGCGCCATCCCCGTCCTTGGGGGACCCGCGAGCCCCCCTGATCGGACCCGAGCGGCGCGCAAGTTAGGGCAGGCAGAAGGGCGACGCAACCGAAATGCCCGAAGGCGCTACGAGCCCGATCTGCCTGCGGATCAGTGTCTTCTTCCAGGTTCGGGGAGAAGCTAGGGCCGGCTGCTGCGCCCTGGCCAGGGAACCAACCGTTCGCTGGTCAGCGCCGCCGGGAAGCCCTATACCCTCTCACCGCGTGCCCCACTTGCCCCAGACCCGGAGCCGAACGTGAACCGAGAACTCGTGCGCATGGCGCTCGCGGGCATCGGTCTCGGTCTGCTCGCCGCCCTCTACGTCCTGGTGCCCGACGCCGGGCACCTCGGCGTGTTCACCCTGGCCTCGGCCATGGCGATCCTCGCAGCCATGGTCTGGTTTCCCGAAGCGGTGCTCTTCGGCTACCTCTTCGCGGGTCGCTACCTGTACGACCCCCGCTTGGCGCCCGCCAACTCGGTGGTGAGCCTCAACCAGATGTTGCTGGGCGCGCTGCTCGTTCTGATGGTCGTGCACCGCAAGCACCTGGTCGCGAGCTTTCGGCTCTGGTCCGTGCGCGGTCTGCTGCTCTTCGTGGCCTGCCTCCTCGGCTGGAGCACCTGGACCCTGGGACCCGAGTACGGCGCGGAGAAGGTGTCCCGCTACCTGGGCGTGGTGGTCCCTTCGGTGCTCGTCGGCATGGCGCTCGCCCACTGGCGCGGCCACCTGATGGAGGCGCTGCTCGCCGCCTGGGGCCTCGGCCTGGGCCTCGCCATCATCGGTGCGCTTACCTACAGCCCCGATGCCTTCTCCGAAGCGCCGGAGCGGACCACGGCCCTGGGCAGCGGCCCGATCGTGTTCGCCCGCTCCGTGGGCCTGGCCGTGCTGGTCTCCGCGCTGTTGCTGGTCTCTACCGTGCGCGGCTGGCGGGCGCGCAAGAGCCGCAGCTGGTTCCTCCTGGCCATCATCGCGGTCACGCTGGTCTCGCTCGCGGTGGCGGTGCCAGGCTTTGTCCGCGCGCAGTCCCGCGGGCCGGTGGTCGCGATCATATTCGCGCTCGCCGTCTACACCCTGCTCGTTGGACGGGGGGACTGGCGTCGCATCGCGCTGGTCCTGATCCTCTCGGGGGCCGGGCTCGCCGTCGCCCTCCAGGTCGTCGCGCAGCTGTCCGGACCCAGCCGCTACGACCTCGGTGAAGAGGGCTCCACCGTCACGTCCTTCGAAGAGCGGAAGTGGATGCTCGAGCAGACCTACGATCTCGTGCTCGAGCAGCCGATGCTCGGCGTGGGGACCGGTGGATGGCCGGTGGCGGTCTTCGGGATCGACCAGAAGAAGTACCCGCACAACTTCTTCGCCGAGATCGCGGCCGAGCAGGGGCTCGTCGTCTGCGCCCTGCTGGTGCTGTTGTTCCTGGGTCTGCCCCTGCTCGCGATCAAGACCTACCTGGAGGCTGGCGCCACCCGCGAGCGCGAGGTGCTGCTGCTGACCATCACGCTCTACGTCTACACCCTGGGCACCGTGCAGTTCTCCGGCGACATCGTCGACAACCGGACCATCTGGTTGATGCTGGGCTTGATGGAGATCGCCCGGCACCACGCCCAGCTGGCCGACCAGGGCGAGCTCCCCATGGGAGCCAGCCTCTTGCGTCGGCTGTTCACCGACAAGGTCTGACCGGGGGCGCTTTGGGCCCCCGGCCGGTCGAGGCTCGCCCCTACCGCCGCCGGCGGAGGGCCAGCAGCAGCGGGAACAGCAGCGCCAGCGAGGAGCCGCCTCCTCCGATGCTGCTCTCGCAGTCGCAGCCGCCGTCGGGCTCGCCTGCGGAGTCGTCGTCGTCGTCGTCCGGCGCGGTGGTGGCGTCGTCGTCGTCCGCGATGGTCGCGTCGTCGTCGTCGTCGTCGTCGCCCTCGGGGCACTCGGCGTCCTCGCCGTCGCAGTCCTGGTCGAATCCGTCCTCGCAGATCTCCTCGACCAGCGGGCCCTGCAGGGCGTCCAGGGGTGCGCAGTCGCCGCCGCACTCGCTGGTGCCGTCGCCGTCCAGGTCGCCCTCGAACTCCACCTCGTGGAACGCGACGGCCACCAGAGCGCCGTCCGCGTCGAAGCCATCGGCCCGGATGGCGTAGAGGCCGGCCGTGCTCAGCGTGACCGTGCCCGTCCAGGCGCCCCCGCTCGCGTCGATGTCCGACTCGCTGAGCACGCCGTTGGCGAAGAGCTTGATGGTGGCCAGCCCGGTGGAGTTGCCGGTGATCTCGATGGCCGCCTCGCCGTGGCAGTCGGTGGGCCCGGGGCCCGTGATCTCCAGCGTCACCGAGCCCGGGTCGAGCACGACGACCGTCGCGTCGTCGACCGCCACGATGACCTCGCTGTAGCCGTCGCCGTCCACGTCGGCGGCGCCGACGGAGTGCACGCCCGCGGAGACCTGCACCGACCAGAGCAGGGACGGGGCGCCCACCTCGGCCGGGTCGAGGTCCAGGGCGTAGACCCAGCCGCGGCTGGTGCCGATGACCGCCTCCTCGTAGCCGTCATCGTCCACATCCAGCACGACGATGGAGCTGGGCACGTCGCCCGCCTCGGGCTGCAGCGCGGGCAGGGTCCCGTCGGCCAGGTAGACGGGGTAGCCGCCCAGCATCGAGCCGTCGCTGCCCGAGCGCGCCGTCAGGGCCGCGTCGCCGTTCAGGTAGAGGATGTCGAAGCCGGCCACGCCATCCAGGGCCGAGAAGGACAGCAGGTTCGGCGTGCCCGTCATGGGACCCAGGTCCACGGGACCCCAGAGCGGGGTCGGGATGCCGCCGGGCATCGAGATGGCCTCGCCTTCGTTGTTCAGGGCCGAGCTGACGGTGTTGAACAGCTCGTCGCTGCCGTCTCCGTCCAGGTCGGCCCAGGCGGCGACGTAGCCGTGCTCCTGCAGCGTCAGCGGCAGCAGGGGGGCGGCCTGGCCGACGCTGAGGATCTCCACCTGCGCGTTGGTGACCAGGAGCAGGTCGTCGATGCCGTCGGTTCCGGGCAGCCCGGCGCCATCCACCACGTCCGCCGCCCGGAACGCCGTCTCGGTGGCCGGTCGGTTCGACGGGTCCAGCAGGGCGTCCAGCTCGCCGGTGTCGCCGTCGAAGAGCGCCACGTGCGGCAGGCTGTCGACCGTCACGAGGGCGGCCACGTCCAGCGCGCCCGCGCCGTCGAAGTTGCCCGGGGTCCAGTGGATGCCCCCGCCCGCCCGCGCGCCCACCAGCGAGGGCACGTTGGCCGCGAGCACCTCCCAGCGCAGCGCGAAGGTTCCGGAGCCGGCGTCCCAGGCGTGCACGCGCACCCGCAGCTGCTCGGCGTCGTCCACGCCCGCGTTGGCGAAGGAGACCAGCTCGGTCGTGCCGTCGCCGTCGAGGTCCTGCGCGAAGGCGATGTCCCCGCCCAGCGCGAAGTCCTGCGGCCCGCCGTCGTCCCAGAAGGCCACGCCGTCCACCACGGTCACCCAGGGTCCCGTGTCGGTGATCTGCGCCATGCGCCAGCGCAGCTGGCCCTGGGTGGGGACCTCCGCCGGGCCGCTCGTAGGCGCCAGGTCCGCATCGAAGGACTGCAGCGAGAGGGCCGCGGAGAGCACGACCCCGCCGCCCGTTGCGCCCTCGATGACGAAGGGCGCGGGCACGGCGACCGCGGACAGGACGGCCAGGCCGCCTGCGCCGTCGGGCTCGACGACCTCGGGCCCCCCGGCGCCGTAGACCACGAGCTCGGCCTGCTCGTCGCCGTCCGCCTCGGTGAGGATGAGGCGCGGCGCCGGCAGGCTCTGCAGCGCGTGGATCGCCAGGTCGTCGTCCAAACGCCGGGCCAGGTCGGTCCACACGGGCTCAGCCGTGCAGGCCGCCGTGCAGTCGAGCTGCCGCCCGGAGATGCCGTCGCCGAAGTCCCAGGCCGTCACCGGCGAGGTGATCAGCTCGGGGATGCCGTCGCCGTCGAGGTCCTCGGTGCCCCAGGCGAAGGTGTCGGGAAGGGTCAGCAGCACCTCACCGGTCGGTCCGTCGTAGATCACGACGCCGACGCCACCGACGAGGTCGAGGCCGTCGTCCGCCGGGGCGCCCACGGCGTCCACCGCGGCCGTGCCGTTGTTGGCGTAGTTGACGACCACGTCCAGGTCGCCGTCGCCGTCGAGGTCCACGGGGTCCGTGTCGGGCGCGTTGAGCTTCGTGATGGGGTCCTGCTGCTCGTGGTTCCAGCCCCAGACGCGCGCGGCGAACACGTCGGGCTCGTCGCCCTCGAAGGCGAACTCGAAGTCGAAGAGCTGCACGGCGCGGCCCCAGGGGGCGCGGCCCATGATCTCGATCATCTCCTCGTCGCCGTCGCCATCCATGTCGACGACGTGCTCGGGCGCGTCGAACTGCAGAAGCGTGTTCACGAGGGCGGTGCGGCCGTGGTCGCAGAAGCAGAGCTCGCCCGTCTGGGGGTCGCAGATCGCGTCGACGTCGCCCGCTTCGCAGTACGTGAACAGCGAGTAGTAGTAGCCCTGGTGCAGCGCGATGCCGACCGCGGCGTCGGGGAAGAGGGTGCCGACTCGCGGGACAGTCTGCTGGTTGTAGCCGTTGAACTCGAACTCCACGAGCGAGTAGCCCGAGTAGTCGGTGTGGAAGCGCGCGACCCACATGCGGCCGAGGCTGCCCAGGTTCGCAGCGAAGACGATCTCGCGGCCGCCGTCGCCTTCGAAGTCGTAGCGCGCGACCTCCGCGGAGCGCACGCCGGTGAGCTCGGTGAGGCCCACGATGGAGGACAGCAGGGCGCCGGACTCCAGGTCGATGATGTGCAGCCCGCCGCCCACGTCGCGGGACAGCGCGAGCACCTCCGAGGCGTCGCCGTCGCCGTCGAAGTCGCCCAGGCCAGCCAGGCCGTCGATGCCCAGGTCGGGCGAGACCCACGAGAAGCCGCCCGCCGCCGGGTCGAAGAGCCCCAGGGAGCCGCGGAAGGGCATGAGGATGTCCAGCGAGCCGTCGCGGTTGGCGTCCACGAAGCTGCGCTCGCTCGGCAGGGAGCGCTGGTCCGACTCGAAGATGGTGCTGATGGCCGGGGCCACGCTCAGGTCGCCGGCCAGCTCCTGGCGGTTGTCGCCCTGCACGTTCGCGCGCCTGAAGCCCCAGTCGGCCAGGGCCGGAATCGCCATCGAGGCCACCAGGGCACAAACCACGGCTCCACTTCGGCTGGTCTTGCTCATTCGCATCGTCGCACTCC
>JAJDAI010001070.1 GCA_029261955.1 Deltaproteobacteria bacterium
TTCGGCGTCGGGTCGTGCCGGGTCAGGCCCACAAGTTCGTGTACCGCCTCACGCCGGAGGCGACCCGAGACGCGGGGGTCGACACCAGTGAGCTGGATATCGGCTCGACTCCCCACAGGAACAAGGCTGACTTCATCGTCTACCGGTCGTTCCTGACGTTCGAGACAGCGGGGCGCGACAGAGCATCTGTGCAGCTGCGTTTTCACTACCGCGTGGATGAGAAGACCCACGGTTGGTACCGGCCTGTCAGCGAGTTCCCGTCGCCCACCCTGCTCTCCGCTCCCTCGCTGACGGGCGGCAGGCCAGAGGTGCGGGTCGGGGGCGAGAACTCCGCTGCGGACGATCCGCCGGAACGAGGCTCCTCGCTCTTCACGTGGCTGCACCTCTCGGATCTTCACTTCGGCCACGGCGACCCGGAATGGAAGTGGGACCAGGAGCTTGTCCTCACGGCCCTGCGCAGAGACTTGACGACAGCAGCGAACAGGCCGCCCGGGCCGATCGACGCGATCCTGGTTACCGGCGACGTCGCCTTCTCTGGGGGAGCGCTCGACAAGAGTGAGTACACGAAGGCGGCGGCGTGGCTCCATGAGGTCGGCAAGGCGGTGGGGGTTCCGAACGACCGGATCTTCGTCGTGCCCGGCAACCACGACGTACACCGCGCGCGGGGTGGCAAGTCAGCACAGGAGCTGCTGGGGAAGCTCCGCGGGGGAAGCTCGACGCTTGACGCCGCCCTCAACAGGAGAGCCAGCACGAGCAAGCTGCTTGCTCGGCAAGGCAGCTTCTTCGCCTTCACGGATCAGTTCGCGGATGTCGGCCGTGACGATCACCCCTGGTGGGTGAAGCGCGTCCCGGCGAGGGATGGTCTTTCCGTGCGCCTCGTGGGCTGGAACACCGCACTCCTGTGCAACGACGACGAGGACCGCGAGAAGCTGTGCCTGGGGAACGGCCAGATTGCCTCGGCTTTCCGCGAAGACCGCCGCGAGGGGGAGGTCGTCGTAGTCCTCACCCACCACCCCTTCGAGGGCGGCTGGCTTGCTGACGAGGGTCAGGCCGCGGGGTGGGCGCGGCGCGATGCGGACGTCCACCTCTGCGGTCACATCCACGCGGCACGGTCCTGCGTCTCGGTGACCGGCGCGGGTAGTCGCCACATCCGCGTCGTGGCTGGCGCTGCTCACGTGGACGGCAAGGAGCGGGAGAAGCTGGCCCATGGCTACAGCTTCGGCGAGATCCTGCATACCGAAAGCGGAGAGCTTGCGTTGCGGGTGCGTCCGCGGCGGTGGAGGAAGGGCGAGCCAGGCTTCATCGTGGATGCCGACTCCGTTCCCGACGGTGCACAGTGGGCCGATCACGGCCTTGGCAGTCACCTGGCTGGGGCCGGGGACAGCGGCCCGGTTGCAGAACTCCAGATGCGCGCTGCGGGCTGGGACGTGGCCCTTTCCGTCAACGAAGAGAACAGGTTCACGGCGCGGGCCCTCGCGCGGCGTCTCGCCGACTCAGGACTGCGCGTGTGGCTCGGAGATGGGGACCTGCACCTGCGGAAGACAGGGCACGAGGAGGCGCTGCAAGCGATGACGGCTTCGCGCTGGCTCGTGATCTGCTTCGGCTCTTCCCGCGCCAGCGACTTCCAGACCAGGCTCTTGAGAGCCTGGCGCAGCCGCGTGGAGCCGCAGGCGGCGCAGTCGTGCGTCCGCGTCCTGCTGCCTGGGGCGTCGAACGCACCAAACGTTCCAGAATCGCTGGGCCTACCTGTCGTGCTTGATTATCGCGCCGCCGCAGATTGGCAGTACGAGAGGCTCCTCAAGCACATCGGGGACGAAGGCGACCGTGGCTCCCGCGGGCCTGCCGGGGGGGAGCAGGGCGTGCTGGACGTACCTGGCCGAGGTCCTGATCGTCTCGGAGTCTGGACGCTGGGCGATCGTCTCGGCCGAGGCGGCTACGGCGAGGTCTTCGCTGCTACCGATGCCGAGGGCCGCGAGGCTGCCGTCAAGGTCTTCAGGCCGGGGAAGCGCGACACTGAAGAGGAGGTAGAGCGGGGGAGGCGGCGCTTCAGGAGCGGTCCTGAGGCCCTTCGCAAGCTCGCCGAGCCGAAGCAGCACCCGCACATAGTCGGGCTTTGGGAAGGCCCGTGCGAGGCGGATGACCGGCTCTGGTACGCGATGCGCCGCGTCCGCGGGCCGAGCCTGCGAAAGCTCGGGCGGAACCAGCTTCTTGCGCGGCCTCTGGAGGAGCGCCTGAAGTGGTTTCGGCAGATCGCGGAGGCGGTCCAGTTCGCCCACGAACGACCCGAGGGCGCCATTCACCACCGCGACCTGACCCCCGAGAACATCCTCGTGGATCAGTCCGTCGAGGCCTGGCGGATGGTGGTCTGCGACTTCGACCTCGCCCGCGACGAGACTGCAGAGTCGATGACCAGGACCGTCGGCCTCGTTGGGAAGATGCTCTACATCCCCCCGGAGCAGCAGGGCAGCGCGTGGGACGGTGGAGGGCAGTACGAATGGACCCGTCCGGCGGGTCACGTCCGAGACCTGTGGTCGCTGGGGATGCTGCTCCACTTCCTGGTGTGCGGCTATGAGAACCTCGCTCCACATGTCAGGCGGAAGCAGCGGTCGGCTGTGTGGAGCAAGGGTAGGGATTCCGAGGCTTCGACGGGCCCCGTCGAGGAGCTTGTGGGCTGGCTCCTGTCGGCTGAACCTCAGCAGAGGCCGCAGGACATGTCCCAGGTGCTGCAACGGCTATCTGAACTCAGCGCCGAGTCCGGAGAGGCGTATCGACCGTCCGGTGCGGAGTCGCCTGCTTCCGCCACGCTGCAGGCACCGCGCCCTGGCACCTTCCAAGAACTGATCGAGCATGTGTCCGTGAGTCGCGTCAACTGGCGCGACCGCACCTTCGCGACGGGGGAAGCGGATCCGGCGGACGCACTCGTGCGGAGTATCCGGGTGGAAGGAGTGCGAAGCCCTCTGCTTCTCCGTGAGGTCGCCGGGGCCCTTCAGATCATCAGGGGCTTCCGCCGCTTCGCCACGGCTCGACAGCTTCACCTGCTCCAGGTGCCTGCCATCGTCTTGCGCGGCATTTCGGACGACGATTGCGCGCGGCTCCGGCTTCTGCAGCCGACCTCCGAACACCCTCCTTCGGGTTCAATGCCTCCTCGCCGACGGTCGAGCCCACGACCGGACATCGACGCCGTCGCACTGGGCGAGATCGAGCAGATCACGGGGCGGCGGAGGCGGACCCTTCAGCGCTATTTGCGAGTCGCGCAGCACCCCAGCCTACGCAACGCGATCGAGAGCGGCCGGCTCTCGATCTTCAAGGCGGAGGAGATTCTGAAGGCGGGGATCGAGCCGGGAGTGGCCATCAGGGAAGGGTGGACCGTCAAGCAGATCCGCGAGAGTGGGCGCCTCGCCCCGCCGGGCCCCCAACGTGCAGACGTTGGTCCTCGGGCCGCTCGGGGCCGCCCTCCCGAGTCGACCTCCCAGGAGCGCGAGGAGGCTCTCCGTCTCCTTGCTGGTCTGTGGTGTGAAATCCCTCCCGGCACCTTCGTGATGGGTAGCTCAGATCACGAGGAAGGGCGCTGGGATGACGAAAGCCCTCGGGTCGAGGTGCGCTTCGACAGAGGATTCAGGATGCTCTCGGTCCCGGTCACGAACCGTGTCTACGAGTTGTTTGACCCCGGCCACTGCGAGCACAGAGGCTTCCCGGAGCAAGAACTCGACCTTGCTGCTCATCCGGTGATCAACGTGGATTGGCAGGACGCAGCTGGCTTTTGCGAATGGCTGGGCGGCTTCCTTCCAAGCGGAGCAGAGTGGGAGTACGCCTGTCGGGCAGGCACGTCGACCCGATACTGGTCGGGTGACGCTGAGTCAGACTTGGCGGATGTCGGCTGGTACGTGGCGAACTCCGGCGAACACACACAGCCAGTCGGGTCCAAGAGAGCGAATCCTTGGGGGCTCCACGACATGCACGGAAATGTATGGGAGTGGACCTCGACACGGGGTCGTCCCCATCTGGCGAAGCAGGGTGTCCACGTCGAGGCCCCGCCAGGCCGCCAGCGCCATGAACCCGGCGGTAATCGCAGGGTGGTCCGAGGGGGCTCGTGGGGGGCCGAGGCGAGAGGGGCGCGTTCTGCCTGCCGTGACTACTACAAGCTGACGGACGCAGTGGACTATCTGGGCTTCCGCGTTGTCGTGCCGATTCGATCGCCTGTGGACGGGTGAGGCTGTGCGGGTTGTGCGGGTTTCTGACCCGAAATAGCCCGGAATGGCCCGCACAGCCCCCTTGCCGCGACATGGAGAACGCTTGACGTAGCTCCTGCGGCGCCCATCACCTCATAATCCAGTGTTAGGTGCGGTGCCACCCGAGCAACCAGTGGGAGGGGCCTATGACAGGCCCCGGACGACGAGCGCTCTGGTGTTGCCCATGTCCCGATACTGGAGTGTTGTGTCGCCCCACTCATCCCAGACTGGTCGACGCATCTCAACGAACTGTGGACCGAGACCAGCGACTCGGACCTCCTTTTCATCGAGCCGGCCGCCAGGATACAGTTGGAGGGTGACCTCTGGATGACCGCAAACCCTCCGGCTCTGGTTCAGCTCCGGGTGCGGGACCCGCTGGTCAAGCAAGGAAACGTGGCGTTTGGAGGCGTGTTTTCGATGGATCAGCCATCACCCGGGCCGAGCAGTAGCGACCCGTCGCCGCCATGGGCGGACGGCCCGATCGCAACGAGCAGCTACTTCTACCGTACGGCCCCCGACCTCGCGTCGGGCAGCAATGACTGTTACTTCGACGCCCCATTCACACCCAACGGAGACGAGGGCACCTACGGGATCAGCACCGGCGGTGCTGTCGTGGTCGTCGGGACGGCGACTGGGGGCATCTATGGCGTGGCGATCCCGACCCCGCTGGAGTGTGGATGGGATCCAGGGCTCCTCACAGGGGTGCCTTCCGGTTTTCAGACGGGGTGGACCGCGGGCGTCCCAGTGTTCTTCTCGTTCCAATGATTGCCAGGGCGGGGCGAGGATGGGCTGTGTACCTCCGAGGAGTGATCCTGCTGCCCTTGGTACTCATCGTTGCCTCGGGGTGCCGTTCTGCGCCGGTCGACTCCGCCGCCTCTGTCCATGGCAACCCAGCGGTCGCCTCAGGCCGGCCTGATGAGCTGCCGTGTGTCACCTGGGATGCTGAGGTTCTGAACAAGGACAGGGTTCCTCTGACGTACGGTGGTCCTTATGAGTTTGAGCGACCGGTGTGGAGGTCTCTCGGGGCGGAGCTTCCCGGGATTCCTGACGATGCACCTCCGCCCGGCTGGGCCAACTGGTGGGCCGACACCGCGGTTGCGTTGGTGATCTTCGCCCTGGATGGCGCGGCTCGGGAGGCGGACATCGCGGGTGTCTGTCCTGTCGAGGGTCTGCATAGTTCGCTTCCGATGCCGGAGTGGGTCACCTTGACGCTTGGTGGGGAGACGAACTCGCGACGCTCGCTGGTGATGCAACTTGTGGCGACCGCGCCGGAGAGAGATGAACTGGGGGCTTTGGTGACTTTGGTGCGGTCTACCGAATGCCGCGAAGCCCTCCTCCGACACGAGCTTGCCCGGCTGCAATTGTGTGGGAGCGAGCCACCGGTCGCGCCACAGACGCTGGAGGTTCGGATTCCGACAAGGCCGCTGGCCGAGGCGCTTGACTTCGCGCTGGCAGGGCGGCTGCAAGATGGTGCGTATGCAGCGGAGGCCACCCTCGGCAAACATCCAGACGGGCTCGGACTGGTTGGGCCATGTCAGGTGGTCTTCGGGGGCTCCTGCCTCCCGCACCGTGACGTGTGGGGGCGGATCTACGAGTCCGGCGACCGCTGGCCGCCCCCGAGGGCGGTGGTTTCACCGACCCCCTAGAGCTGAGAGGGCTGACAATCCCGGCGTGCCCGCGGTGCCCTTGTAGCTTGAGGAGTCGCTATCGCTGTTCCTGGGGGTGGACGGCTCGTTCCTTCGAGAAGCGACGGAGCCCGAGTGTGAGCTGCGTCTGGAGCCGCCCCGGACGGGCGGCGATCTCAACTCCGATGTGATGCGGGTGGCATTGCACCTAACACGTCCCGGATAAGCGCTGCGGCCGAAGGCCGTGGCGCTTATCCAGTGTTAGCCGTTGCCGGGCTTGCGAGGCGTGTGGATGCAGCTCCATCTGGGCACCGCTGCTCCGTCGCATGAGCGCGCCGCTGCAAGGCCGAT
>JAJDAI010000108.1 GCA_029261955.1 Deltaproteobacteria bacterium
GGCGTCGACGCCCATGCCGGACATCTGGAGGTCCGCGCCGAGCTCGGGCGCGCCGTCCTGCCAGGTCTCGGGGGGCCCGCCGTCGTTGACGTACAGCGCCGAGGGAGGCGCGCCGCCGTGACCCAGATCGGAGATCACGAAGAGGTCTCGATCGCCGTCCCGGTCGTAGTCGGTCATCTGGCCGACCAGGGACATGCCGCGGCCCGAGGCCGGCTCGAACTCGATGGGCTCGCTGAGCTCGCCCTCGCCCAGCAGGTCGCCGTCGCCGAGGAACAGGTAGTCGGTGGTGCCCGCTTCGGGGTCGCTGGGGGGCAGGCCCGGGGCGGAGTTGCGCGGGATCAGGACGTCGAAGTCGCCGTCCCCGTCCACGTCGCCCACCACGACCGTCGCGACCACCGGGCCAAAGCCGGGGTTGTGCAGGATGCGGCTGGGCCCGAAGACGAGCCCCCCTTCGTTCCGTGCGACTGAGACGATGCCCGAGTCCTGCGCGACGAGATCGGGCAGGCGGTCCCCGTCCAGATCGACCAGGGAGATGGCGCCGGGCAGGCCCACGAACATGCCCAGGCCGACGTCGGGCTGCTCGACGGGGCTGAACTGCCCGCTGCCATCGTTCTCGAAGGCCTGGATGCGGCCGGGCGCGAGGGGGAAGAAGACGTCGATGTCGCCGTCGCCGTCGCCGTCGATGGTGACCACCGAGGTGCCGGCGGAGTTGTCGGGCGGGCCCGGCACCGGCTGCGGCTCGAGGCCGTGCTCGCCCGTCTCACGCTGAAGCCGCGCGAAGCCCCCGGTGGGGGACGCGCAGTCCGGCGCGGGCCGCTCCAGCCAGTTGACCGGGCCCGGCGTCGGGTCCTCGCCTTCGGGCGGCTCGGCGACGCAGCCGACGAGCAGCAGGAGCAGGAGCCTATTCACAGATCCACGTCACCATCAGCAGCTCCCCGGGCAGCACATCGAAGCCATTTCGACCCTGACACAGCTCGCCGCCGGGCGTCTGCACATCCACCGTCAGCGGGCCGTCGATGGCCACATTGAGGAAGGCGACCTGCACGCTCCCCTCCCCCAGGGTGTTGCCGAGGCCCGGCTGGCCTTCGCCCAGCACCACCGAGGCGGCGGAGTCCACGTCGATCTCGACGCTCGCGCCGACGAGCACCACCCCGGCGGACGAGCGCACGGAGACCCAGACTCCACCCAGCGCGGGATCGACGGGGGTCTTGGCGAGCCCGTGCAGCGCTTCGTAGTCCGTGGGCTCCATCATCGGGTGCACGAGGCCGGTCGCGACCGCCGTGTTCACGTCCCCCATCGCGAGCACCGTGACGGGCAGGCGGGTGCCGAAGGAGCTCCGGATGTCGAGTTCGAGGGCGTCGGGCGCGGGGAGCGCGTAGAGCCCCGCCGCGTCGGTGGTGGTGTTCAGGGAGGGGTCTTGCGCGAGCTCGATGTCCGCGCCGACCACGGGGCCCTGGGTGAAGGGATCGACCACGAAGCCGACGTAGGTGCCCTCGGGCGGCGGGGTGAAGTCGTCGTCGTCGAAGGCGTCGTCGTCGTCCACCGCGTCGTCGTCGTCCGCCGCGTCGTCGTCGTCCGCCGCGTCGTCGTCGTCCACCGCGTCGTCGTCGTTGGACGGCGGGGTGGAGGAGTCGTCGTCGTCCCCGCCCGAGGGGCAGGCGGCGAGGCAGAGCAGCAGCAGGATCCAGCGGTGCACGGCATCAGGGTGCACGATGGAGCGCGCGAGCGTCCAGGGCGCGGGCGAGCCTCCCTCAGCGGCGGTCGGCCCAGATGCGATCGAAGTTGCCGCGCGCGAAGCCTTCGCGGGCCTCTTCGGAGACGTTCAGCGCCCCGAGGTAGGCGCGCGCGGCGGCGATGCCCCCCGCCAGATCGTCGTAGGGCAGACCCTGAGCGGCCGGGTTCGTGAAGCCGGTCGGCGCCGAGTCCGTGCCCAGGATCCCGCGGCCCACGTGACGCTCCAGGGTGGCGCTGTCCGTGGGCATGCCCGTCGGCGTCATGGGGAAGAGCGTGCAGCCGACGTTGGGCAGCGAGCCCTCGTCGAAGAAGAGGCCGCTGCAGCCGAACCAGGCGATGCCCAGGTCCGGGTGGGCCTCCGCCTGGGCTTCCATGGCGAGCCAGTTCGGGGTGCCGGTGTTGACGGCCTGGAGGTGGACCGACAGGCCGCGCTCCTCGAGCTCGCCGTAGAGGGTCTGGAGCGCGGGGCTGTCGGGATCGACCGTGATCCCGGCGCCGTGCTCGATGTTGAGCTCCCCGATGCCGGCGACCGGTGCCTCATCCAGGCGAGCGAGCACGTAGGGCACCGAGCCTTCGTCCTCCGGGTCGAAGCCGCCCACGAGCCAGAGCAGGCGCGGGCACCAGGTCACGAACTCGGCCCAGTCCTCGTCGAGCGTGGCGGCGTTGGCGTGGCTCAGGAAGTGGTCGGCCTGAACGACGACGCGGTCCACGCCCGAGGCGTTCATCTCGTCCAACAGCGCCAGCGCGTAGTCGAGCGGATCGTCGTCCACCGTCATGTGCACGTGGGAGTCGGAGATGAGGCCGTCGTAGCCAGTTCCCTCGGGCAGGGTGGGGGCGGTCTCGCAGGCCGCGATCAGCGGCAGGAGGTGCGCCGGAGCCTCGACGGGCGGGGGCGTCGGCTCGTCTGGCGGCTCGTCCGGCGCTTCGACAGGCGTGCAGGCGCAGATCAGCAGCAGGGCGAGGATCGGTCGCATCGCGCGAAGGATAGCCGCTCCGTCGCTCGGATCCGACTGCGAGCATGTCAAAACGGAGGCGGCCGGATCAGCGCCGGCGGCGCAGCGCCAACAGCAGCATGGGCAGCAGCGCGAAGCCGCCCCCACCGGCCGACTGGCAGCTGCAGCCCGTGCCTCCGCCGCCCAGGGGCACGATGCCGAAGCGCGTGTCGCGATCGTCGTCGTCGTCCGCCGCGTCGTCGTCGTCGGTGGTGATGTCGTCGTCGTCGTCGGGCGGGGTGGCGTCGTCGTCGTCCGCCGCCGTGGCGTCGTCGTCGTCGCCGGGTTCGATGGGCTCGTCGCCCGCGAAGCGCGCCTGCCAGTCATGGCGCTGCTCCCCGGTCCAGTTCGTGGGCACCGGCGAGATCACGAGCCAGGCCTCGCCCGCCGTCGGCAGCGTCACCTCGACGCCATCGGCCGAGGGCTCGACGACCTGGTAGGTGATCGTCGGGCCTTCGTGCACCAGGCGGAGCTGCCAGGGCACGCTGTCCCCCTCGAAGGAGATCGTGAGCTGCTCCGACTCGCGGGCCGAATCGGGCACCTCGATGACGTTGTAGGCGAAGCGCTGCGGGTTCAGGCCGAAGCCGACGCCGACCCAGCCGTCCCCTTCGTCCGTGGTCTCCATGACCCGCTGGTCGTAGCCGGCGAGCCAATCGACGCCACCCTCGACGATCGCGGCGTAGAGCTCACCGCGCGGGTAGTCCCAGACCACGTTCCGGGCGGCGTGATCGGCGTAGAGCGCACCGATGTCGTAGGCGGTGAGGCCGGCAGCCAGCTGATCGATGGGGTCCGAGTTCGGGCCGCCCTGGGACCAGGAGCGGATGACCGCGCCCGGCTCGTCGAGGACCTCGGAGATGAACTGCGGGAAGATGAAGGCGCCGTACTGATGCAGGCTCGGGGGCTCGAGGCCGCCCTCGTTGTGGTGGGTGCTGACGCTGTAGTGAGGCGAGAAGGCGAAGGCCGCGAGCCAGCCGGCCCAGGACCAGCCGTCGGGGTAGACCTGCCCCGAGGCCCACTCGGCGGTGGCTTCCCAGTACCAGCCGCCCTGGTCCCACTCCTGGTAGGCGCCCGTCTGGCCCTGCACGGCGTGGAAGAACTCGTGGCTGACGACGGTGTCGGCCCACTCCTCCTCATCGAGCACGCCCAGGGACATCACGATGATCGGGTAGCCCTCCTCGTCGATGGTGTAGTAGCCGCCCGCCCCGAACGCCGAAGGCACCTCGGGTCCCGAGTCGCCGATGTAGACGTTGAAGAAGGTGCCGTCGATGCCCGTGGGATCGTCCAGGCCCCAGACCAGGATCTCCTCTTCCCAGACGTACTCGAAGCGCTGGAGCAGGGCGTCCTGCTGCCACTCGGGCACGGCGGTCTGGCTGCCCCACTTGAGGGCGAAGTGCTTCGACGTGACGACGTTCGGGATGTTGGGGTTCGTGTCGCGCAGCACGTAGTCGGCGTCGCGCGGGCCGTGGCCGGTGCGCAGGTCCTGGAGCCGCTCGGGCAGGTCCGGCGCGAGCCCGCAGGGCGGGGGCGGCGCAGCGGCGGCCAGCGAGGGGATCAGGAGCAGGGCGAAGAGCGAAACAGGGATCCGGGGCATGCCGCAGTCTGCCTTCAACGGGCGAGCCGGGCGAGCGGGTTCCCGGGTGCCCGACGGCCCGATCTCAGGGGCCACCCCAGATGCCGCGGTCCTCGGTGAAGTAGGTCGTCAGCGCCGCCGTCATGCGCTCGGCGATGCGGTCGACCGGTCCGATGCGCGGGCCCGTGGGCTGCCCGGCCTCGAACTGCCAGGCGAGGTCCTTGCGCACTTCGACCGCCATGGACGAGGGCCGCATGGGCGAGAAGCGGTAGTCGCGCACCAGCTTGCTGTCGTCGCGATGCACGAACTCGACGATGCGGTCGTAGGCGGCCACGGCGTTGCGGAAGATGCCCGTTCGGTTGCGGGGCGCCTGGCGGTACATGTGCAGGTGGCTGCGAAGGGCTTCGGACTCCACGCTGCGCAGGTTGGTGTCGAAGAGCATCTTCCAGACGAGCTGGAAGCTGGAGTCCGAGGCCGTCGTGGGGAACTCCTCGAGGAACCTCTGCATCACCGAGTGGAAGAAGAAGAAGACCTGGGACCGCACCTCGATGCTGCCTTCGGGCAGCAGGTAGGGGTAGTTGTGCGCGACGCGGATGCGGGCCTTCTCCAGGGTCAGGCTGAGGCGGTCGCGCAGCACGCGGTCCGAGGTGAACTCGGCGAGCAGGTCGGGGTAGAGCGCGTCAAAGACGCCCACCGGCATGCGTGAGTCCTCCTGGTACGCGAAGGGCCGGCTGATGAGGCTGACGTCCGGGCGCTTGGTGCCGCTGGCGTTGTGCGAGTCGTAGCTGTGGATGCCCAGGAGCACCGTCTTGCCGACGATGGCGGGCTCCATGACGTCGGAGCAGCGGTCGTAGTAGTGCTCGAGCACGCGGCGCTTGGCCTTGCGGTCGAGCAGCTCGGAGAAGGGGTAGTTGAGCGCGAAGCGGTGCAGGTGGCCGCGATCGGCCTTGGTCTCGCCGGGGAAGCGGCCGAAGTCCATGAGCACGCGGGCCACGCAGATGCGCCAGTAGCCGCCCAGGCCCATGCGCGCCGCCAGGCGCTCGGCCAGCAGCGAGGCGCCCCAGTCCCGCTCGGCGATGTAGTCCGCCAGCCAGTCCGTGGGCGCGATCTCGCCTCTCACGCCCGACTGGAATTCGGGCGGGATCACCCCGCCGTCGTGCGGCACGTGCAGCAGGACCTCGTCCCGCAGGCGGGGATCGGGGCTGCCCTCGGGCTCGACAGGCACGTACTCGATGACCGGCGCATCCGGCTGATCGAGCGTGAGGTCGAGGCGGTCGAGCATTTCGAGCAGGGGGTCCTCCGGGATCCGAGATGGTAGCGGGTTGCGCCAGCCTCGGCATCGGGGGACGGGGGGCTGATCTGGGGACGGGGGGCGGTGAGGGGGAGTCGAGTTCTTGACCCGGGTCAACGCCTCCGTTGGTAAATGGCCTTCACGGGGGGGGTGAACACGCTTGACCGCTCGGAGCGTGCGCCTGCGGGGGCCGAGCAGCTCCGGGCGAGCTGAGCGGCTCGGCCGCAGGGCTCAGCCCGAGACCAGCCAGCTGAAAGCAGCTTGATCTCCCCGTCAGCCCGGGGGAAGGTCGCAGCCATGCGCATCCTGCCCTTCCTCCTGCTCCTCCTCGCCCTGCCTGCCTGCCCCGACTCGGACGACGACGACTCGGCCGTGCTCGACGACGACGATGCCAGCCCCGACGACGACGATTCGGCCGACGACGACGACGCCACGGCGGACGATGACGACCTCGTGGACGACGACGACGTCACCCCCGACGACGACGACAGCGCAGACGACGACGACAGCGCGGACGACGACGACTCCGCAGACGACGACGACTCCGCAGACGACGACGACTCGGCCCTGAGCGTCGGCGAGCTCTGCTTCCCCGCCGTGCTGGAGGAGCCCGACGAGGTCCCCGGCCCCGACTACGACCAGTACGACCTCACCCTGGGCTCGCACTGCATGGGCACGAACCACCAGGACATCCAGGACGTCGACCGCGTCGTCTTCATCGGCGACTCGGTCACCGTCGGCGTGCCGAGCCTGGGCCTCGACCTCGCGTCCTGGGGGCTTCCGGCGGGGGCGGGCACACCGGAGGCCGACTTCTACCGGACCGTGCTGGCCGACGAGCTGGCCAGCGAGCTCGGTCTGCTGGCGCCCGCCGCGGGCTGGGCCTTCGTCGACATCATCAACGGCGTGAGCCTCATCCAGGAGTCCAACGACTTCGCGTCCTGCGCGAAGTGGGGGGCGCGCAACGACGACATCCTCCAGCCGCCGCACGAGCAGATCCAGACCTGCATCCCGCCCGATCGGCGGGACGAGAACACGCTGGTGATCATGACCTCGGGCAGCAACGACCTGGCGTCCCTGACCCAGAACGCCGTCGACGGGGTGCCCGAGCTCGATCTCATCGCCCAGTCCCAGCAGATCGTGGACGAGTTCGAGGAGGCCATCACCTGGCTCAAGGACCCCACCAACTTCACGGCCGACGTGCACGTCGTCTTCGCCAACATGTACGAGTTCACCGACGGCACCGGCGAGATC